>JAGTUV010000318.1 GCA_018224305.1 Gemmatimonadota bacterium | reverse complement strand
GGCTATCAGACCACCGGCTACTTCGCACCGACCAGCCGGTTCGGCACACCGCAGGACTTCATGTACCTGATCGATGTGCTTCACCAGCGCGGCATCGGCGTGCTGCTGGACTGGGTGCCGTCCCACTTCCCCGGCGACGCTCACGGTCTTCACTACTTCGACGGCACACACCTGTTCGAGCATTCCGACCCGCGTCAGGGTTTCCACCCGGACTGGAAGAGCTACATCTTCAATTATGGACGCAATGAGGTCCGCTCGTTCCTGCTCAGCAGCGCGATGTTCTGGATGGACGTATTCCACGCGGACGGCCTGCGGGTCGATGCCGTTGCGTCCATGCTCTACCTCGACTATTCCCGCAAGGCCGGCGAGTGGATCCCCAATGAGTTCGGCGGCCGCGAGAACCTCGACGCCATCGAGTTCCTGCGCCGGCTGAACGCAGACGTCTACGGGGCGTTCCCGGATACCCAGACAATCGCGGAGGAGTCCACCGCGTGGCCAATGGTGTCACGCCCGACCTACATCGGCGGTCTCGGCTTCGGCATGAAGTGGGACATGGGCTGGATGCATGACACGCTGGACTACATGTCGCGCGACCCCGTACACCGCAGCTACCACCACGGCCGCATCACGTTCCGCGGTGTCTACGCATTCACCGAGAACTTCGTGCTACCGCTCTCGCACGACGAGGTAGTGCACGGCAAAGGCTCGCTGATCGGCAAGATGCCCGGTGACCACTGGCAGAAGCTCGCGAACCTGCGCCTCCTCTTCGGCTACATGTACACGCAGCCCGGCAAGAAGCTGCTGTTCATGGGTGGTGAACTTGCACAGTGGCAGGAGTGGAACCACGACGCGCAGCTCGACTGGGCGCTGCTCGATCACGCAATGCACGCGGGGATCCAGCGCTGGGTGCGGGATCTGAATCACTTCTATCGCGAGGAGCCTGCGGCGAGCGAACTGGACTTCGATCCAGCCGGCTTCCAGTGGCTGGACGCAGACGATGCGTGGAACAGCGTGCTGTCGTTCGTCCGCAGATCCCGCGTCGATCCGGACACCGGCACTGCGGAAGAGCTGCTTGTCATATGCAACTTCACGCCGCTCGTCCGTGAGAACTACCGCGTGGGCGTGCCGCATACGGGGAACTGGCGGGAAGTGCTGAACAGCGACAGCGAGGCCTACGGCGGCAGCGGTATCGGCAATTTCGGCGGCACCCGCGCCGCACCCGTGCCGTACCACGGCCGGCCACATTCGCTCAACCTGACTCTGCCACCGCTGGGGATGCTGGTGCTGAAGCACGAAACGGAAGAGGCTGCGTGAGCGGGCGAGCTGTATTCGCACAACGCGCGGGCGCAGCCCGCGCCCGACCGACTCCCGGCGAACACCATGGTCAAACGATGCCGCTCGGTGCGCATGCTCGTGCCGATGGCAGCACCAGCTTCCTCGTCTGGGCACCCGCGTGTGAGCGGATACGGGTCCGGTTGCACACGGACCCCGTACGGAGCGAGGCACTCACGCGCGCTGCGGACGGATATCATGCCGCCATCCTGCCGGATGTGCCGGCGGGCACGCGCTACGGTTTCGTCCTCGAGGATGGCGCCGAGCTGCCGGACCCCGCGTCCCGGTTCCAGCCGACGGACGTGCACGGCCCGTCGGAAGTGGTGTCGAGGGCGTTCGACTGGCAGATAGCGAGTTGGCGCGCGCCCGACCTGCGCGACCTCGTCATCTACGAGCTGCACATCGGCACGTTCACGCCCGAAGGGACCTTCGACGCCGCCATCGACCGGCTGCCCGTATTGCGCAACCTCGGGATCACGGCCGTCGAGATCATGCCGATCGCACAGTTCCCGGGGCGCCGCAACTGGGGCTACGATGGCGTGCTGGCGTTCGCCGCACAGAATTCGTATGGCGGGCCGTCCGGATTGAAGCGCTTCGTCGACGCGGCGCACGCGCTCGATCTCAACGTGCTGCTCGATGTGGTCTACAATCACCTGGGGCCGGAGGGCAACTACCTGCCGCGGTTCGCGCCCTACTTCACGGACACGTACCACACGCCCTGGGGCCCGGCTCTGAACTTCGACGATGCCGGCAGCGATGAGGTGCGCCGCTACTTCATTGAAAGCGCATTGCAGTGGACGGACGAGTTCCGCATCGATGGGCTGCGGCTGGATGCCATCCACGCCATTCTCGACCGGTCCGCGCAGCCGTTCCTCCGCGAGCTCGCCAGCGCCGTGCATGAACGGGCCGCGCAACAGGACCGGACCGTCCTCCTCATTGCTGAGAGCGACCTGGGCGATGCCCGTGTGCTGCGGCCGGAGCAGCTCGGCGGCCTCGAGCTGGACGCTCAGTGGCTCGATGACTTCCATCACGCGCTGCGCACGCTTCTGACCGGCGATAGCGCGGGATATTACACCGATTTCGGCACGCTCGCCCACTTTGCGCGCGCCTGTCAGCACGGGTTCGTCTACATGGGCGAATACTCGCGGTTCCGGGGCAGGCGTCATGGCGCTCCCGCCCCTGACATCCTGCCCCGGCAGTTCATTGTGTATGCGCAGAATCATGACCAGATCGGCAACCGCATGATGGGTGACCGACTGGGCAGGAATGTCTCTCCCGCACAACTGCGGCTCGCCGCGGCGGCGGTGATTCTCTCGCCGTTCACTCCCATGCTGTTCATGGGTGAAGAGTATGCGTCGGCGTGCCCCTTCCCGTTCTTCGTCGATTTTGGCGATGCGGACCTGGTCGCGGCAGTGCGCGCGGGACGGCGCTCGGAGTTCGCGTCATTCAGGTGGCAGGGCGAGCCGCCCGATCCGCAGACGGAGCCGACCTTCCGCAGCGCGACGCTCGACTGGGAGCAGCGCGAGCGTGGCAGCCACGGCGCGTTGCTCGAGTTGTACGCGCGCCTGATCGAACTCCGTCGCACAGCGCCCGCCATAGCCGCGGCCGACGCGATAAGTACGGAAGTTCTGGACGTGAACGGGGACCCGGTCGATGGCGGCAGCGCTCACGGCGTTGTGGTCATCCGCCGGCGTTCCGCAGAGCAGAGTTCGATCCTCCTGCTCAACTTTGCTCCCGACGCGGCGCACTTCGATGTTCCCGCGAAGCACGACTGGCGCTGTGCGCTTGACACGGTCGGCGGCTCTTCCGGAGCCGTCGGTTCTCATGTTCAGATTGCACCCCACAGTGCCGTGCTGCTCCTCAACGACGAAGTCTGAGCACATGAAACGCTACGTCTGCATCCACGGCCACTTCTATCAGCCGCCGCGCGAGAACGCGTGGCTCGAGACGATCGAGCAGCAGGACTCCGCGTACCCCTATCATGACTGGAACGAGCGCATCACGGCCGAGTCGTACGGACCGAATGCTGAAGCGCGAATCCTCGATGAGCACGACCGCATCGTGCGCATTGTCAACAATTATGCGCGCATCAGCTTCAACTTCGGTCCCACGCTCCTCTCCTGGATGCGCGAGCACGCCCGCGAGACATACGACGCGGTGCTCGACGCGGACCGCGCCAGTATCCTCCGCTTCGGCCGCGGCTCGGCGCTGGCTCAGGCGTACAGCCACCTCATCATGCCACTCGCGAATGATCGCGATCGCCTCACACAGGTGATCTGGGGCGTGCGCGACTTCGAGTGGCGGTTCGGTCGGCGTCCGGAAGGCATGTGGCTTCCCGAAACCGCCGTCAACAGCGCCACCCTCGAGGACCTCGCCGCCAACGGCATCCGCTTCACTATACTTGCGCCCAACCAGATCGCCGCGGTGCGGCCGATCGGCGCCACCGACTGGGACGACGTTCGCCACCGCGGTGTCGACACTCGCCACAGCTATCTGTGCAGGCTGCCCTCCGGCGCAGAGATGGTGCTCTTCGTGTACGACGGTGCAACGTCACGCGCGGTGGCGTTCGAGGGCCTGCTGCGCAACGGCGAACAATTCGCCCGGCGTATCCTGTCGCTGACGAACGACGCAGCAGAGGACGTGAGCCTGGCGCACATTGCGACCGATGGCGAGACCTATGGCCATCACCACTCCCACGGCGAGATGGCCCTCGCCTACGCGCTGCACCACATCGAGGAGCGGAAGGACGCAACGCTCACCAATTATGCCGCCTTCCTCGAGAGCCACCCGCCGCAGTGGGAAGCGCGCATCGAGGAGGACACCTCCTGGAGCTGTGCACACGGCGTGGAACGCTGGCAGAGCGACTGCGGCTGTCACACGGGCGGCGGACCCGGCTGGAACCAGAGCTGGCGCGGCCCGCTGCGCGATGCCCTCGACTGGCTGCGCGACGAAGTTGCACCACACTTCGAGCGACTCGCCGCGGAACTCATGACCGACCCGTGGGCCGCACGCAACGATTACGTCGACGTCATCCTGGACCGCCGCGGCAACACGATCCCGTTCGTGACGAAGCATGCCCGCGGAACGCCGGGCAGGGCTGAAGTTACGACGCTGCTCGAACTGATGGAGTTGCAGCGCCATGCGATGCTGATGTACACCAGCTGCGGGTGGTTCTTCAACGAAGTCTCCGGCATCGAGACCATACAGGTCCTGCAGTACGCCGGCCGCGTAGTACAGCTGGCGGAAAAGCTGTTCGGCGAGAAATTCGAGGACGGGCTGCTCGAGCGGCTGGAGGCGGCCGAGAGCAACATCCCGGAGGTCGGGAACGCACGTCGCATCTATGAACAGGAGGTCGTGCCCGCACGTCTGGACCTGCTGAACGTCGCCGCGCACTATGCTGTGAGCTCGCTGTTCGACGAGGCACAGCCGGAGATGCAGGTCTATTCGTATCAGGTTGAACTGGAGCACGGCGACCGCCGTCAGAGCGGCGAGAGCGTGCTGCTCGTTGGTCGCGCGCGCGTCACTTCGGAGATCACCCGGGAGTCCGCCCGCGTCACGTTCGCAGTGCTGCATTTCGGCAACCACAATCTGACCGGCGGCATCCGCCGGTTCGCCGGTGAGAACGAGTACAGAACGCTGCGTGAGGAGCTGCTCCGTGCGTTTTCGACCGCCGACATCTCCGCGGTCATAAGAGAGCTGGCCAACTTTCCCGAGTACACGTTCTCGCTCAAGTCGCTGTTCGGAGACCGCCAGCGCCACATCCTCTATCGGGTGCTCGAGTCGAGCGTCACGGACGCCGAACGTGCCTATCGTCGGTTGTACGAGGAGAACGCATCGCTGATTCGGTTCCTCATCGTGCAGGATCTGCCGCTGCCGCGGGTCTTCCGCATGGCCGCGGAGTTCGTGCTGAATCGTGACATCCGGGCCGCGCTGTCGCGACCGGACATAGACCTCGAGCAGGTACGCTCGCTCCTCGCGGACGCCGATGCGACGCGCGTGCAACTGGATCGTGAGGGCCTCGGCTACGTGGTCGGCATATCGCTCGAGAACATGGCCCACGAACTCCTCGAGCAGCCGCATGATGTCGACCTCCTCCAGGCATGGAAGGAACTGGCCGAGCTCACCGGATCGCTCCCGTTCGACGTCAAACTGTGGAAATCGCAGAATGTCTTCTACGAACTGCTTGGAACGGTCTATCCGGCCATACGCGAGCGGGCCGATGCCGGCGACACAGAGGCCCGGCGCTGGATCGATCTGTTCACGGCGCTCGGCGAGCAGCTTTCGATGGTAGTGCCCTGACGTGCGGGTGCCCGTCGCGACCTACCGCCTTCAAATCAATGACGATTTCACACTGCACGACGCGCGCGGGATCGTGTCGTACCTGGCGCACCTCGGCATCAGCGATCTCTATCTGTCACCCGTGTTCGAGGCGCGTAGCGGCAGCACGCACGGCTACGATGTCACGGATCCCACGCGCATCCGGGCGTCAGTCGGCGGCATGGACGCACTGCGGGAACTGGCCCGTGAGGCTCGCGCCCATTACATGGGCATCCTGCTCGACATCGTGCCGAACCACATGGCTGCGTCCGTCGAGAATCCCTGGTGGCAGGATGTGCTGGAGCACGGGCAGACATCGGCGTACGCGGCGTTCTTCGACATCGACTGGGGCACACCCGCGGAACCGCGCCGGCTCGCGCTACCCATCCTCGGCGACAGGCTCGACGCCGTCATCGAGCGCGGTGAGATCGCGATCGACGAACAGGCCGGTGTCGTCAGATATTTCGAGACCGGGCTGCCGCTCGCGCCTGAAAGCATCGGCGGTGACACTTCCGGCGGTGACACCTCCAACAATGACACCTCCGGCAGTGACATTCGCGATACACTGGACAGGCAGCATTACGAACTGGTGCCGTGGTGGACGGCATCGGACACCATGGCATATCGCCGATTCTTCGACATCACGGACCTCGCCGGCGTCAGAGTCGAAGATGCGGAAGTGTTCCGTACCTCACACTCACTGATTCGCGAGCTGGCGGCGGAAGGCATCATCAGCGGCCTGCGCATCGATCACATCGATGGCCTCGCGGATCCAGCCGGCTATCTGCGGCAGTTGCGTGGGCACGTGCACGGTCCGGACGGCAAGCCCGTGTTCACACTCGTCGAGAAGATCCTCGAGAGTTCCGAGACCCTGCCGATCGACTGGGAGTGCGAGGGCACGACCGGGTACGAGTTCCTGAGCCTGGCGACGGCGCTCCTCGTGGAACCGGACGGTCATTCGCACATGAGCATGTTCTATCGCCGGATCAGCGGCGACGCGCGGCAGTTCAATGAACTCGCGCGGGAGAAGAAGCTGCTGATCATGGAACGCCTGCTCGGTGGCGAGCTGGCGGTGCTCGCCCGCGAGCTGAGCCGCCTGACGGGTGTCGGGTATGCGACGAGCCGTCGTGCGATCGCCGAGGTCACAGCGAGCATGCAGGTGTACCGCACGTACATCCGTGATGAGAATGCAGGTACGACAGACCGGCGCCGAATCGCCGAGGCCGTGAGGGACGCAGTGCAGCGCACGAACGAGCCGGAGCTGGAGAGCATGATCGCGACTCTTCGGAGCGTCGCGCTGCTGGAGTACGACGGTGACCGGGCTGCGCACCTGGCGTGGGTGCGACGGTGGCAGCAGTTCACGGGTCCCGTGATGGCCAAGGGCTACGAGGACACCGCGCTGTACTGTCACAATGCGTTGCTTGCGGCCAACGATGTCGGGAGTGATCCGTCCCGCCCCTCCATGACAGCTTCGGAACTAACTGCGGCGTTGAGCCGCCGGAGCGGTGCCGGTTCTCTCTCGCTCAATGCGACGGCCACGCACGACACGAAGCGGGGCGAGGACACGCGTGCGCGGATCGCCGTGCTGAGCGAGGTACCCGACGAGTGGCGCAGTCGACTGCGGCGCTGGATGCGCGAGGGCGACGAGTGGAAGAACGAGATCGCGGACGAGGAGGATACCGTTGCCCCCTCGGCGGACGTGGAGAGCCTGCTCTACCAGACGCTGCTGGGTTCATGGCCGCAGCAGGGCATCGATGACGCTTTTCGTGCGCGCATACAGGCGTACATGACCAAGGCCGTGCGCGAGGCGAAGGAGCAGACGAGCTGGCGGCAGCCCGATGAGGACTACGAGAACGCTCTCGGCGCTTTCATCGAGCGGCTCATGGCGGAGGTGGGCCGCGAAGGACTCGCCGAAGATGTCGGAGCGTTTGCACAGCGGCTGGCGCCGCACGGCGCGCTGAACGGCATCGCGCAGATGCTTCTCAAGGTGACCGCCCCCGGCATCCCGGACATCTATCAGGGCACCGAGCTATGGTCTCACACTCTGGTCGATCCTGACAACCGCGTGCCCGTTGATTTCGCCCTGCGGCAGGCCCTGTTCGATGACATCGTGTCACTCCGTGACACGCCGGATCCCTCTGGCGTCAGGGCGCTGCTCGCGTCGTGGGAGGATGGCCGCATCAAGCTGCTGCTCACCGCAATCGCGCTGCGATTCCGCGCCACACATCGCGACGTGTTCGAGGGGGGTGACGTCGTCGGACTCGAAGCGACCGGCATCCACGCCCGCCATGTCTTCGCGTTCGCACGGATGCGCGCCGGCCGCGCGTGCATCACCGTCGTACCGCGCTGGACCGCGCTGCTCCCGCAGGGGACCACCGGACCGGAGGCATGGGGAGACACGGCCCTGACTGTGCCGCCGCAGCTGCGCCGGACCTGGCACAACGCGATCACCGGCGAGACGCATGGGTCCGGCGGAGCATTGCCCGCTGCGGAGATCTTCCGTGCTGTACCGTTCGCGCTGCTCGAGGTGTCCCGGCCGATCGGCGCCTGAAGCCAGCCGGCACGCCCGCCGGAGCACCAGCCGACACCCGCCTGATCAACCAGGCAGAGGCGTGCGCGTTCCGCGGTGCGCCGCGACGATCCCGCCGGTCATCACGTCCCAATCCACGCTCGAGAAGCCCGCACGCTCCATGCGGCGCGCGAGCTCGGCAGGCTCCGGAAACTGCAGCACCGACTCGGGCAGATAGCTGTACGCACTGCCGTGCTTGCTGATGAGCCTGCCGACGAGAGGCAGCACACGACGAAAATACGACAGGTAGAGAGCACGAAACGGCTGCCAGTGCGGCGTCATGAACTCCAGGATGACCAGCCGGCCGCCCGGCCGGACGACACGAGCGAACTCGCGGAGTCCGGCGTCCAAATCGGCCAGGTTGCGGACACCGAACGCGACCATGGCGCCATCGACGCTGTGGTCGCGTAGCGGCAGGCTCAGCGCGTCGGCACAGGCCGCGTCGATTCGGCGGCCGGCCAGCTTGCCACGGCCGGCGGCGAGCATGGGCCAGGCAAAGTCGAAGCCGAGCACGGTCCCGCTGAATCCCGCGCGGTCCGCCAGCTCGACCGACAGATCGAACGTCCCTGCGCAGGCATCGAGATAGACCCCGTCACGGCGCGACCCTTCCAGCAGACGGTCCACCGCCCGCCGGCGCCAGGCCCGGTCGCGGTTGGCGCTGAGCAGGTGATTGAGGAGGTCGTAGCGCGGCGCGATCGCGCCAAACATGCGGCGCACCTCCGTCGCCTTCGTCTCCGGGGGCGGCAGCGGCGCGCCTGCCATCGTGCAGATCCTTCGCTTTTCATTACATTGAGGGCTACAGCTGAACGCGGCGGAAGCTAGGCCCCGCGCCGGATGGCAGCAACCAGGTCTCGGACCTGGCAACGACCTGCCGGCCGCAGCTGACAGGTCAGCCGGCCGCAGCTGGCAGATCGATCCGGCTGAAACCGGTTGCCTGACACCGCCGTAGGGTGGGTTCAGGACGGCGATGTGCCGGGACACGGCATGCCCGGGCACAGGCAGTCCCTCTCCCGCGAGGATATTGGACTATTCGACCCTCACCGACCAGCAGGTCGTCCAGCTCGCACGAGACGGAAGCGAACGGGCGTACCGTGAGCTGATCGGGCGCTACCAGCGTCCGGTCTTTTCGCTCATCTACCGGCTGGTGCGGGACCGTGAAAAGGCCGAGGACCTCGCGCAGGACACGTTCATCAAGGTCCTGAACGCGATCGACCGCTACAATCCCGAGTACAAGTTCAGCTCCTGGATCTTCAAGATCGCGCACAATACGGGGCTCGACCATCTCCGTCGCAGGCGGCCGGACACTCTGTCGCTCGACGGCTCGCCGCATGCCCGCACGGCGGCGGAGACGGAAGCGAGCACGATCACCCCCGAAAGCCAGGACGAGACGCCCGAGCAGTTCACGGAAAACCGTGAACTGGGCGGCGAAATCGAAGTCGCCATGGGCGGGCTCCGAGCCGAGTACCGGACGGCCATCGTTCTGTGCCACGTAGAGGGCCGGCCGTACGAGGAGATCGCCGAGATCATGGACGTCCCTCTCGGCACCGTGAAAACCTACATCCACCGTGGCCGCAAGGAATTAATGCAGAAACTGGAGCACCTGCGATGTTGAAACCGGCACGCAGGTTACGGCGTAAGGAGTCACGGACACCAGTCTTGGAGATCAGAGGGATATGAACGAGCACAATCATCCGGCAGCGGACCGACTGGAGGCCTTCGTGGAAGGCACCCTCCAGGACGGCGACCGTGCCGTTCTGGAATCCCACCTGCTGACGTGTCCAGCGTGTCAGACGCAGGTCGAGGAATGGCGCGGCCTGTTCTCGGCGCTGTCCTCGCTGCCGCAGTTCGATCCGTCAGTCGGCTTTGCCAACCGTGTCATGGAGCACGTGCGGATCGCACCCCGTGCGGCCTGGCAGGAGTGGACCGACCGGGCCGGCGCGCTGGCTGCACGCATTGCACCGAAAACGAATTACGGATGGTCCCTGGCCGTCGCGTTCCTCGCCCTGCCTATCCTGCTGGGAGGCAGCGCGATCGCGTGGCTGGTTTCGAAGTCATACATCACCACCGATGCCCTGATGGGCTACACCCGCGATTCGATTATCGAAGGACTCCAGGGGGTGGGCTCCACGGTCATCACGTTCGTCATGCAGACAGAACTCACTGCCTGGGTTGTCGCCAATATCGGCGCGGTCATCAGTACGGCCGGTGTCACCGGTCTCGGTGCCATGCTGGCCGGAGCCGGCTCGCTGACCGTCCTCTCGACCTGGGTACTCTACCGCAACCTGTTCCGCTCGCCGTCGAGGGAATCAGATTATGCTCTCTACTCGCTGTAACCGGACCGTCCGCCTCGCGGCCGCAGCCGGCCTGCTCGTCCTCGCCGGGTCTGCGCCGCTCGCAGCGCAGACCCTGTCGGGTGTGGTGTCGAGCGAATTCTCAATGTCCGGAACCGAGGCAGCACTCAGCCTCGAGTTGGACGGCGGTCGTGATCTGGAGATCGCGATCCGCAACGGCGGCGTGTTCATCGACGGTGCGCGCGTCGGTGATGCCGCACGCGGCAGTGCGCTCGATCGAGCGTGGCGCGACCTGCTCCAGCGCGGCATGGATGCGTCGTCCGCGGAGCTGCCGCAGCTGCTCTACGAATGGTCTGCGGATGGCGATGCCGGTTCGCGTATCGACAACGCACTCGATGCCGCCCTTCGGCCGGGTTCGCTGAGCATGCAGGCTCCGGCCCTCGCTCCGGCCGCACCCATTACCGACAGTGTGAGGCGGCTGAACGAACGCATCGGCGAACTCGAGCAGATGGTCAACCAGCTCGAGACGCAGCCGACGCGCGTATCGATCGAGCGGCCGACCCGCAGTCGCAATCCGTTCCGTCACATCACGGAAGGCATTGCCGGCATCTTCTCGATCCTGGTGACGTATGTCGTGCTGTTCGGGATCGGCTTTGCCGTCATCTTCTTCGGCGGTCGCAAGTACATCGAGGGCGTGGGCGACACGGCACGCCATGCGCCCGGACGCAGCTTCCTGGTCGGACTGGCCGCTTCATTCCTGATGGTGCCGGCCTTCATACTCGGCATCATCGTGCTCGCGATCTCCGTGATCGGAATTCCGGGGCTGCTCGTCTGGGTGCCCGGCTTCCCCGTCGCCGCCGTGCTGGCGATGCTGCTTGGCTATCTCGGCGTCGCTCACGCAGCGGGCGAGGCATTCGCCGAACGTCGCTTCTACGTTACCGACTGGTTCCAGCGCGGCAACTCATACTACTTCCTGCTCTCCGGCATCGGCATTCTGCTCGCGCTGTTCCTGGTGAGTCAGGTCGTGCACATGGCCGGGCAGTGGCTCGGCGTTCTCAAGGGGATTCTGCTCTTCCTGGGATTCGCCAGCACGGCGGTCGTCGTGATCATCGGCCTGGGCGCCGTCATGATTTCGCGCGGTGGCAAATACGCAGTGCGCGCTGACGGCACTACCGCCGAGCGCGATCTCTTCGCGGAGGAGGAAGCCGGTGTCTGACGCACGGTTGGCCGAAGGGCAGAACTCACAGCGGCGGCTGGCGGTGCGCATCGCGATCGCCGCAACGATGACCGCCCTCGCGCTGCTCGCACCGCGGCCGGTGCAGGGCCAGGACTGGCACACCACGTCCTATTCGCGGCAGGCGGCGAACGAAGCCAACCTCCGCGTGAATGTAGAGTACGGCGCGGGGAAACTGAACATCGCGCCGGCTGACGCCGGCACGCTCTACCGCGCCAGCCTGCGCTACGACGCGAATTCGTTCACGCCGAAGGTGTCGTACTCGAGCGGCCGCGTGCGCTTCGGCATGGAGGGCAATCACGTCCGTGGCCGAAATCTCGAGGAGGGCCGGCTCGACCTGCGCATCAGCCCGGACGTACCCGTTGATCTCGATCTCGCTTTCGGCGCGGCCGATGCGACCATAGAACTGGGCGGTGTGCGGCTCAGGAATGCGACGGTGAAGACGGGCGCCAGCCGGACGGTGCTGCAGGTATCATCACCGAACGCGGAGCAGTGCCAGCGCCTGAGCATCGAAGTGGGTGCAGCGCGCTTCGAGGCGAAGGGACTGGGCAACCTCAACACGCCGCGTATCCACGTGAAGGGCGGAGTCGGCGAGGTGATCCTCGACTTCACTGGCACGTGGCAGCAGGATATGAGCGCGGACGTCGAAGTCGGCCTCGGCTCGGTGACTCTGCGCATGCCGACAGGGCTCGGTGTCCGCATCGTCAGAAAGGGCCTGCTCGCATCCTTCGACAGCCAGGGCCTGACGAAACGTGGGGACGCGTATTTCTCGGAGGACTGGGACACGGCAGAGCACAAGCTCTCCCTCAACCTCGAGGCAGCCCTCGGGGCGATCCGGGTGGAGTGGGTGGACTCTCAACCATAGACGGAGGCAGCCATGATTTCGACTCTTCTCACGTTGTTCATCGTCGGTATTGTAGCACTGCTGGTGCTGTCCGTGATGGGCGCACTGCTCGGCATCGCCGTAGGCCTGCTTTTCAAGGTGCTGCCGATCCTGATCGTCGGGTACGTGGTCATTCGACTCCTCGCGCCACGCCAGAAGAAACTGTCGGCTGAGGACAGAGCCTGGCTGGAGAGGTAAGCGCTTCGTTCGAGCCCGGATGTCGGATGTCGGATGTCGGCGGGACGGTGTGACGCGCAGAGGGACGCGCGCCGCCGTCCCGTTCTATTTCGCGGCGGGGGGTGTGACGCGCCAGCGGATGACTGCGCCGCGGCCGACGCCGAGGATTCCGGCGGCGTTGCGATCGCGGACGGATACTTCCACGAAGCCTCGCGAACCGATCAGTGCAACACCATCGCCGCTGTCGACGTCGGTGTACGTGCGCAGGAGCGGCAACGTCGGTCCGCCCTCCACCTCGACGTAGCCGCCTGATACCGCTGCGCCGGGGATGTCGGTGATGAGGCTGCCGAAGCGGTCCACATGGACGACAGTCCCGATAATCGCATCGCCATCGCGCACGGGTGCACTGGATTTCAGCAGCACCGGATCGGTGACGGTCGGCCCCACTTCCGGCAGCGTCAACCCCGCCAGGATGAGGGCAGCCGCGGGCGCGAAGACATCCCGGCCGTGGAACGTGGCGGAGATGTCGCCGCGCAACAGCGGGAGGTTGCGGACCTCGACCGCGTGAGTGAATTCGGAGCCGAGCAGTACCTCCGTGACAAGCCCGTTGTCTGGCGCAATGATGATGCGTTCCTCGACTTCGAAGGCGAGCGGGCGTCTCTCGCTGCCGACGCCGGGATCGACGACGGCGACATGGACGGTGCCGGGCGGATAGAGACGCCAGTAGGCACCGAGCGCCCAGGAAGCGGAGCGGATGTCCCCGGGCGCGATGTCGTGCGACGCGTCATCGATGATCGCGGCAGAAGCGATCGACGCAATGACCCCCTTCATTGCCGCGACGTAGCCATCGGCGGTGCCGAAGTCGGTGAGCAGCGTGATTCGCCGGCCGGCGCCCGATAATGTCGTCGTTTCGCTCACGACGCTCCTGCTAATCGCCGGCGCCCGCAGGCGCGGCTTCTACTGCTTCCGTGATCGATTCCGCAATCGCGCGGAACGCTACGCCCGCGGCCGAATCGGGATGCGCAATCGCCGTCGGATTGCCCGCATCGCCTGCTTCCCGGACGAGCGGGTCGAGCGGCACCTCACCGAGCAGCGGCAGATGCATGTCACGCGCGAGCTTCCGGCCGCCGCCATGGCCGAAGACATCGATGTGACCGCCGCAGTGCGGGCAATCCATGCCCGCCATGTTCTCGACGATGCCGAAGATCTTCGTGTTCACGCGCTCGAACATCCGCACCGCGCGCCGCACATCGCCGGTCGACGCTTCCTGCGGCGTCGTCACCAGGATGGCACCCTCGAGGTTGACGATCTGAACGAGCGAAAGCTGCGCGTCGCCGGTGCCGGGTGGCATGTCGACAATCAGATAGTCCAGCTCGCCCCACTCGACCTGCTCCAGGAACTGCTTCAGTATGCCCGACACCAGCGGGCCGCGCATGATCGCAGGCTGTTCATCATCGAGCAGGAAGCCGAGGCTCATGAGCTTCACGCCGTGGGCCTCGAGCGGAACGATCTTTTCCGATCCCTTCTCGCCCGTGACCTTCGGCTTGCGCTTCTCACCGAACATCAGCGGGATGTCCGGACCGTAGACATCTGCATCCAGCAGACCGACGCGACGGCCGGCGAGGGCGAGCGCCGCCGCCAGGTTCACCGCTACGGTGGACTTGCCCACCCCGCCCTTGCCCGAACTCACCGCGATCACGTGATCGATGTTCTTCACCAGCGAGTCGTCGGGCGTCGGCGCCGGCACCGACCCCGGCTGCAACGGCCGACCCCGCGACTGCTCCTGCGGCGCGTTCGGCAGACGGACGTCGATCTTTACCTTCGTGACGCCGTCCACGGATTCCGCGGCACTGCGCACCTCGCGCACCAGCGTGCCGGGATCCTCCGGTCGCAGCAGGAACTGGAAGCGGACCACGCCCGCATCATCGATATCGATATTCTGCACATGACCGCTCGTTACCACATCCGGCCCCGCGCCCGTCAGCACGCCCTCGAGCGCTGCGCGAACACGCGCGACCATCTCATCCCTGTTCTTTGTCATCAAGCTTCCGTTCAAGTACGAACGGCCGGCCACCCGCCCGGGCGCCGGCCGTCTCGATTCACGCCGCTCAACACTCCTACAACGCCAGGATGCCCCTGACTTCGGGAACGGCCATCATGATACGCCGCTCGATCCCCTGCTTCAACGTCAGCATCGATACCGGGCACGAACCGCAGGCGCCGACCAGCCGCAGCTGCACGATCCCCTCGTCCGTATCGTAATCGATGAACTCGACGTCGCCCCCGTCCGAGCGAAGCGCCGGACGGATCGTTTCCAGTACATCCTCGATCTTCTGCCGCGGGTCCATTACGGTGTCCATGCTTCCATCCCAGTCGGTGACACGCGGAATCCAGCTTCCGGAACTACCCCCATGCAACACGATGGTTTCAGGTCCCCGAGTCAGACTCTCTCCGCGATGCTCTTCCCCTGCGTGAAAAGCAGGAGGTAGTCCGGCCCGCCGGCCTTGGAGTCGGTGCCTGACATGTTGAAGCCGCCGAACGGGTGGACGCCAACGAGGGCGCCGGTGCACTTCCGGTTCAGGTACAGGTTGCCGACGTGGAAATCATCGCTGGCGCGATCGAGACGATCGCGCCGGGTGGAGTACAGGGCGCCGGTCAGGCCGAACTCGGTATTGTTCGCGATCTCCATGGCGTGATCGAAATCACGGGCGCGTATGAATGTGAGCACGGGCCCGAAGATCTCCTCCTGCGAGATGCGCGCGTCCGGATCGACATCGGCGAAGATCGTGGGGGGGATGTAGTAACCACCGGTCTCGTCGGGGCTCTTCACATCGCCGCCGAGC
This sequence comes from Gemmatimonadota bacterium, assembly GCA_018224305.1. Lineage (GTDB taxonomy): Bacteria > Gemmatimonadota > Gemmatimonadetes > Longimicrobiales > RSA9 > SH-MAG3. The sequence continues at coordinate 8,154 of JAGTUV010000318.1, read as the reverse complement.
ACGAGCCGCCCTTCGTCCTTCCCGATGCCGATATACTCGCTGATCTTGCCAAATGCCTTCTCGTCGATCACGGCACCCATGAAGTTGCTGCGGTCCGTGGGGTTGCCCTGCGTGAGCCGCTTCGCTCCGGCGACCACCTTCTCGAGCACCTCGTCGTACACGTCGTCGACGATGATTGCGCGCGAGCATGCCGAGCACTTCTGTCCCTGGAAGCCGAACGCCGCGGCAACGATTCCCTTCGCGGCGGCATCGACGTCGCCGGTTTCATCCACGACGATCGAATCCTTGCCGCCCATCTCGAGGATCGTGCGCTTGAGCCAGATCTGACCAGGGTGCACCTTCGCGGCGCGCTCGTGGATCCGGATACCGATCTCCTTCGAGCCGGTGAACGCGATGAATCGCGTGCGCGGATCATCCACGATCACATCGCCGATCACGGCGCCGGGGCCGGGCACGAAATTGATGACGCCGCCGGGCAGGCCAATGTCATCCACGAGCAGTTCGGCGAACTTCGCCGCAACGATTGTCGAGGTGTGCGCCGGCTTGAGCACCACGGTGTTGCCGGTCACGATGGCGGCCATGGTCATGCCGCCCATGATCGCGGCCGGGAAGTTCCACGGCGGTATCACGGCACCGACACCGAGCGGGACGTAGCGCAGGTGCCCCTGCTCTCCCGGGTTCGGCACGACGGGCTGCGGCTGGCCGAGCCGGAGCGCCTCCCGCGCATAGTACTCGACGAAGTCGATCAACTCGGCGACATCGGCATCGGCTTCGACCCAGCTCTTGCTGACTTCGTACACCATGATCGCCGCGAACTCGAAGCGACGTTCGCGCAGCGCTTCCGCCGTGCGGAACAGGTACTCCGCGCGCTCCTCCCACGGCACTTTGCGCCACGTCCGGAACGCCTCCTCGGCAGCCTCGATCGCGTCGCGCGCCTGCCCGGCCGTGGCGCGTATCGTGTGGCCCAGCACGAGGTCCTTCTCCGACGGGCTGCGCGCCGTGTCCCGCTCGCCCTCAGTGACCTTGCGGCCACCGATGATCAGCGGATACGTGCGGTCGAACTCCGAACGCAGATCTTCGAGGGCCGCTTCCATCTGCCGCACGTTCTCCGGATCGTTCCAATCGAGAAACGCCTCGTTCGTGAACGGCGGGATCTCCGTAACTGTCGCCATTTATCTCCTCCTCGCAGGGACGGCGCGCGGGCCGCCCGTCGGTACCGGTGCCAGACTGTCAGTGTACCCTGCGACCGCGCTGAGTGTCAATCCGCTGCGGCCCCCGACACGCTGGAGAGGCCTTTCAGCGCAACGCTCGCGACGGAACGACCGGTGGTCAACGACCTCAGGCCAGTGCACTAACCCGCCAGCCGCCGCACGATCAGGTCGCCGTGGCCGCGGCCGTTCTCGATGAAGACCTTGTTGGCATTGAAACCGGCCGAGAGGACACCCGCGATAAAAACGCCCTCCACATTCGTTTCCATCGTCCCCGGGTCGTGGTGCGGGATACCGGTAATTGAATCGAATTCCACGCCGAGCTGCCGCAGCAGCGTGCCGTCGGGCATGTAACCGGTCATTGCCAGCACCCAGTCGTTCGGAATCTCGTCGACTCCGCCGGACTCCACGTGCTGCACCAGCGCGCTCGCGGCGCGTACCTCGATGAGGCGCGAGCCGAAACGGCCTGCGATGCTGCCTTCGCTCAGCCGCGCCTCGATATCCGGCCGGACCCACGGCTTGACGTTCGGATCCAGGGCGTCGGCGAAGTGGACGATCGTGACACGTGCGCGCCAGTGGTACAGTTCGAGCGCAGCATCGACCGCGCTGTTACCGCCCCCGACCACGATCACGTCCTGATCATAATACGCGTGCCCCTCACGGTAGCCGTGCGCGACCTTCGGCAGCTCCTCGCCGGGAATGCCGAGCATGTTCGGCGAGTCGAAGTAACCGGTGGCGATGACCACATTCCGGGCGGTGCAGCGGTTGGGCGCACCGACCATGGTGCGTGTGTCGAGTACGAACGTGCCGTCGCCGCGCGACACCGATTCGACAACTTCGTATTGCCTGACATCCAGTTCGAACTCGCGAGCGAGCCGCTGATAATAGCGCAGCGCTTCGCGCCGTGTCGGCTTGTCACCCGCGACGATGAACGGCACTCCGCCGATCTCCAGCCGTTCCGCCGTGCTGAAGAACGTCATCCAGGTGGGGTAGCCGGAGATCGATGATACGACGCACCGCTTCTCGAACAGCACACATGACAGGCCCGCGCGATGCGCGGCGATGCCGACCGCCAGGCCGCACGGTCCTGCACCGGCGACCGCCAGGTCGAACGGCTCATCCCTCGTCGGTCCCGTGGCCGGCACGTCGAGTGACTCGTGCATCGTCAACGCCGCACGTCTGCCGTGAGCACGGGGGCGAGGGCCTGGTCCAGATCGGCAATGAGATCTGCGCTGTCCTCGATCCCGAGCGCCAGTCGGATGAAGCCGTCGCCGATACCGATCGCGTGGCGGGCCTCCCGCGAGAGAGAGGCATGTGAGGTGTAGCGCGGCATCGATACGAGCGTCTCCACGCCGCCGAGGCTGGGAGCGACACACATGAGCCGCAGCCGCTGCGTCACTTCCAGGGCTGCGTCATCCCCGCCGCGCACCATCAAGGCGACCACACCGCCGAAGCCGCTGAACAGCGCACGTGCGCGCTCATGATCGGGATGAGACTCGAGCCCGGGATAGAACACCTTCTCCACCGCTGCATGCTGTTCCAGCCAGCGGGCGACGGCGAGTCCGTTCTCGTTGTGCCGGGCCATGCGGACGGCGAGCGTCTTGACGCCGCGCTCGAGCAGCCACACCGCGTGCGGATCGAGCACGGGGCCGAAGCTCTTGAGCAGTTCCGTGACCTCTGCGATGCGTCGGCCACTGCCGCACACGACGCCGGCAGTCAGGTCGGAATGACCGCCGAGGTACTTCGTTGCGCTGTGGAAGACCAGGTCCGCGCCATGCTCGAGCGGCCGGAAGTTGATGGGACTCGCAAACGTGGCGTCGACGATCAGCGGGATCCCGGTATCGCGCGCGACACGCGCGGCGTCACTCATGTCCGGCACGCGCAGCGTGGGGTTCACGGGGACCTCCATCAGCAGCGCGCGGGTCTCGCCGCGCACGGCGTCCGCCCAGCCCACGCCGCCGGGCAGGAACGTGACGTCCATGCCCAGGCGCGGCAGTTCACGGTTGAGGATGCGCAGCGTGCCTCCGTAGAGTTCGCTCTGCGCCACTACGTGATCCCCGGCGCCCGCACATGACAGCAGCGAGAGTGCGCATGCCGCGTTGCCGCTCGCGAGCACGACCGCAGCCTCCGCGCCCTCGAGGATGCGCAGCTTTTCGGCGAGTGCTACATGATTGGGATTCGTGCCATAGCGGGTATAGAGCACTTCACCCGACGGTACAGGGTCGGTGAAGAACGTCGCCGTCTGATGTATCGGCGACACCACCGGTGCACCCGCTTCGGGCACGGGGGCACCCGCGTGCACAGCCCGCGTGGATGGGCCGTGATGCTGGTGTGCATTCGGGCGTGCGCCATCCCCGTCTGCCACGTCCTGCCTGGCGGGGTGCCCTGACGTATCGCCGGTTTCAGACTGCATCACGCCACATCGCAACGTAACCGGAATATCGGTCGAGCAGGGCTTCGGCTCCATCGCTGTCGGCAGCCTCGACGGTCACGACGAAGTAGGGCTTGTCGGAATGAGGAATCACCATCGCCCACTCGCGCTCACCCTTCCAGACCTTGACGCCATCGACGAGCTGGCGGTTCTCGTGTTCCGTCTCCTGCATGAGCCGCCGCATGACTGCGCCCTTGCGTCCCCACGGACAGGCCACGCGCTCCTGCCGCATGAATATCGGGCGGTGTCGATCGGCCAGTTCGCTCAGCCGCGTGTCTGCTGCGGCCAGACCCTGCAGCAACTTGGCCGCCGCGTACATCCCGTCGTATGCGGGGATGAAGTGCGGAAAGATGAACTCGCCGCGCGTGCCTGCAATCAGGTCGGCCTTGTCGGCGCTCGCCATCATCGCATGATGTTCAGTCTTCGTCCACATCACTTCGCCGCCTCGTTCACGGATGAGTTCCGCGACCGCAGCGGGACTCGTGACGGGAATCGCCACGCGCCTCACGCCCAGGTGATCGAGTGCCAGTTCGACGAACACGAGCTGCATCAGTTCCGGCACCAGCTCGCGGCCCGTGTCATCGATCAGATGGATCACCTCGCCGCCCGGATCGATCCACAGTCCGAGATCCGCGCGTATCGAGCGCACGATGCCGCCCAGCCTGTCGAGCGATTCAGCGAACTCCTGCTCCGTGCGCGACAGGCGGCCCGGCGCGGCGTAGGCGTTCAGGCTCACCATCTCCGCCTGAAGTGCGCCCAGCAGTCCCGGCAGCACGGCGACCGATGAGCCGTAGGCGAAGTCGATGACGAGGTTGAAGTGCCGCCTTGCGATGGTGTCCAGTCCGGTCTCCGCCAGGAAGTGGGCGTGATACCCCTCGACGACACGCGTCGGGAAATTGATGTCACCCGTGCCATCCGGACCGGCACGCGGGAAGTCCTCGCGGGCGAACAGCCTTTCGATCGCCTGTGTCTTGCCGGGCGGAAGGTCGCGGCCGTCCTTGTCGAAGAACAGGATGTCGACGACCTTGGCATCGAACGGGGAGCGACGAACGTGAATGCCGCCCGCTTCGCGGCCGTGATGCACGGCATGGCGGACCACGGGAATGGGCATTTCGCGCAGGTCCTCGACGTTGAGGCCGGCGGACATGAACCCGGTCATGAGAGCGCGGTTGATCATGCGGGATGCGCGGTCCGAGTCGCGCGATGTCGCGACGTATGCGCCCTGGCCCAGTGTGGCACCGTATGCGCCCGCAAGCCGCGCGGCGATCTCGGGCGTAAGCTCGAAGTTCGGAATGCCGCTCACCCGCGCACCCGTGAACAGGCTGCGCTCCCATGACTCGCCCCAGATGAGGGAGTGTGTGAGCGCCGCGCGCTCTTCGACCACCTTGTCCGGCCAGACCTTCACATTCGGGCCGACCACCGCGAAGTCGCCGACCTCCGCCGAATCGGAAATGACGCACTTCTCACGAATGATCGCGCCCTTCCCGATGTGAACTCCGCTCGCGAATACCGACTCGCCGATGCGTGCTCGACTGCCGATGCGGCAACCGTCCCACAGCACCGCGTCACGCAGCTGTGCGCCATCGGCAATGATGCTGCCCGCGCCCACGACCACGTTCTCGAGCACCACGTCGGCCCCGATCCGCGCATTGTGATCGATGACCGCGGTACCCCGCACGGTCACGTTCCCGCCCAGCTCCGCGCCCGACTCCAGCCAGATGGTGCCCCCGCCACGCTCCTGCTGCTCACCGGGAAACTCGAGTCCGACGCGGCCTGCAAGCACATCGCGGTGTGCCGTCCGGTACTCGTCTATGTTGCCGATATCGCGCCAGTATCCCTCCGCCACGTATCCGTACAGACCCGCGCCCTCGCGCAGCATCTGCGGATACAGGTCCTTCGAGAAGTCCACATTCGTCTGCGCGGGCACGCGCCGCAGCGCTTCCGGCTCCAGGATGTAGATGCCGGTGTTGATGGTGTCGCTGAACACTTCGCCCCACGTGGGCTTCTCGAGGAACCTCTCGATACGGCCGGTCGCTTCATCGGCGATCACGATACCGAAAGACAGTGGATTCTCGACGGATGTCAGTGCGATGGTCGCCTCCGCTCCGCGCTCCTCGTGCGAGCGGATGGCAGCGCTCAGATCGAAGTCGGTGAGCACATCGCCGCTGATCACCATCACGCGATCATCGAGAATCAGGTCGCCCGCGTTGCGCACGGCGCCGGCAGTGCCGTAATCCGCGTCCGCGGTGACATACTGCATGTTCACGCCGAACGCGGAACCGTCGCCGAAATACGACGTGATGTGATCGGGCTGGAAATAGAGAATGGAGACCAGGTCGGTAATGCCGTGGCGCCGCAGCAGCGCGACGATGTGCTCCATGATCGGGCGGTTCGCGACCGGCACCATGGGCTTGGGCCGAGTGATCGTAAGCGGCTTCAGGCGGGTGCCGAAACCGCCCGCCATTATGACGCCTCTCATCCAGTCTCCGTCGGGTGTATGAGCGAGATGGCAAGCATCCCGTGGTGGAGCAATCGGTATGCCGCGCAAGGTAGGCGTCGAGGCGAATCGCAGCAATCGGCGACATGCAGCCGTGGCGTTCTTGACTCGGATGCGCCGCAACCGCATCCTGTACGCTGCATCCAACAGCGTGGGGCATGAGCAGAGAAGGCACCAAACAGGCGGCGGAAGCGGTACTGCGTGAGCTTCCCTCCGTCATAGGCGCATTCGTGCGCGAGGACGTGCACGGCCATCCCCGCGAGATCCATCTCCTCGTGCGGCACGGGCCCAACCCCCGCCATCTCGCGTACGACGTCCGGGACCTGCTGGAGGAACGGCTCGGCATCCCCGTGGATCAGCGCGTCATCAGCATTGCGCAGCTCGCACCCGGCAAGGAGCCGGGACCGATGCTGGCGCAGCGGACCGCGTTACCGGCGCCCGCAGCCGCCACGGCAGTCGCACCAGCGGTCGAGCCGGAACCTGAGCCGGAGGCTGCGGACGCACGGGTTCGCTTCACCGGAATCAGCATAGAATCGATCGACAAGCGTGTGCGGATCCGGATCACGCTCGGTCTGGATGATGCCGAACACGCGGGCGAGGACGTGGGGTTGGATACCGGGCCGGCGCGGGTGCGCACTGCGGCCGGAGCGACACTCCAGGCCGTCGATGCGACATGCGTCGGCCGCGCCCGGTTCGAGGTGGAACACGTGTCACTGATTCGCGCGTTCGAGCGCGACTACGTTCTGGTGACCGTGATGGTGAGTTCACCGTTCCTCGGTCGCAAGCCGATTCCGCTGGTCGGAGCCCACCCCGTCGAAGTCGATGCCGAGTCCGCCGCTGCCCTCGCCGCGCTGAAGGCCGTCAATCGGACTCTTTCTCTGGTGCTGCGTCTGTCGGATGATCGCCGGTCGTCTTCGCCGCGCCGGCCTCACCGCTGACAGCCTTCCCTCCGCCGGACCCATCGCTGATACTCTCCTTCGCGTCGGCCCCATCGCTGCCGGCCTTCCCTTCGCCGGACCCATCGCTGATACTCTCCTCCGCGCCGGCCTCATCGCTGCCGACCTTCCCTCCGCCGCCCGCGGCCTGACTGCCTTCCGGCCTGAGCGGGACGGAGAATGCGAATGTCGATCCGCTGTCGCCATCGAGTTCAGCCCATGCATGACCGCCGAGTGCAGCAGCGGTATCCTTCACCAGACTGAGCCCGAGCCCCGTACTCTCCGTGCCGGCTTCATCGATGTGTGCGCGGAAGAATCGCTCGAACAGCTGGTCGCGCGCTTCGGGCGGCACGCCGATCCCGTTGTCACGCACACGGACGATCAGTTGTGAGGAATCCGGCTCATCCGGCGGACTCCCGATCTCGGCTTCCACTTCCGCCCAGCGCTCCGCGGCGGATCCGTCACTGAACCGTATCGAGTTCGAGACGTAGTTGGAGAGGCACAGCTCCACGGCATTCGCGTTCACTTCGACGTCCGGCAGGTTCCCCGCGACTCGCAGTTCTACTCCGCGTCCACGGGCGAGCCCGCGCAGCTGACTGAAGACGTCCGACACGATGTCCTTGAGACTCATGTCGCGCTCACGGCGCTTGCGTGTGTCGACCCTGGACAGTGCGCTCAGGTTCTCCAGCGCCTTCTGAATGGCCTGTGCGTTCTGCTCCACCATCCCGGCGAAGCGCAGGCGCTCCTCCGTGCCGAGCCATTCCTCGCCCAGGAGCTGCCCCGCTCCGAGCGTCGCGCCGACGCGGTTCTTCAGCTCGTGTGTGATCATCCTGCTGAAGCGGCGCAGCCGCTCTTCGCGCTCCGCCACGCGTTCGCCCTGCACCCGCACGTAGTGCGCGATGGTCGTCTGCTCGGCGACGGAGATGGCGCGGAAGATACGATGCGAACAGGCGACCGCAGCCGCCGCAGTCCCGTTGTCCGTGTTCGCGACTGTGTCTGAAGCGAAAGCGTACAGGACGTCGCCCAGCAGCGTGTACTCCGTCAGCAGTTCGCTCGCGTCGAAGTCCTGGCTGAAGCGCAGCT
>JAGTUV010000317.1 GCA_018224305.1 Gemmatimonadota bacterium | reverse complement strand
ACGCGCGCGCTGCCTCTGACTGCGCACCTCGCCACGCTGCCAGCCCACCGGGACGCGCTGCTGTTCCGCGAGCTGCCCGAGCTGCGCCGCTGAGCAGGGCGGCCTGCATCGTAATGGCGGCAGAATACCACGGATGACTGGATGATTGCCGCTGCGCCGCTGCGCGCCTTACCCTTCGGGACATGCCTGCGCTCGTACCTCGTTATGAAACATGGTCTTCGCTATTGGCAAGGAGGCGCACTGCGTCATCAAAACGGAGTGAGCATACGGCTGAAGTCCGTCATCATAGGCCTCATTCTGGTTTGTGGTTGCGATCGTAACTCCATCAGCGTCGAGTCCCAATACAGCGTGAGAGACAGTGCTGGCGTGGAACTCGTGGTCACCGGCGGTCCGGCCCGGCCCTCCTCCTTTCTCAGTTACCACGAAAGGCTGCGCATTACAGAGGGGAGCGAAGGAACTGATCCGGAGCCGCTCTTCCGCGTTGGTTTCGTGCGTGTGGACGAATACGGTCGAATTTATGTGGTTGATGCCTCGAATCGTATCCGAGTATTCGATGAGGGTGGGAGGTTCGTCCGCGCCCTGGGAGGGCCGGGCGAAGGGCCGGGTGAATTCAGAAGTATCATCGAAGTACTGGTCAGGGCGGACACCGTCGCTGTAAACGACCTGCAGCTCGGTCGCGTTACGCGGTTTAGCGTCGTCAGTGGAAACATGCTGGATGTGCAGACTACCCGGAGCGAGAATCGGCTCTTGCTGTTGTATGCCCTTCTTCCGGGCGGATGGCTCGGCAGAGTGCACGAACGCAAGCCACCTCGTTCAGGCTTGGCGCGGGATACGATGTTGCTTCGCCGATTCCGTAGTACAATAGCCGGCAATGGGTCAGCGAAGCGTTGGGAGGCACAAGAGGGCCGAACCGTATTGGTGCCGACACAATGGATCCACTACATGAAATCCGGGTCGTGGAAATGGGGGCCGCTCTGGACCCCTGTTCCATCCTTCGGAGTGGATGCGGCGGGTAATTTGTATGTGTCACACGGCGTCCACTACGAAGTTCAGGTGTACGACCCGGAACTGAAGCCGACGAAGCGTATTGTGAGCGCGCACGCGCCAGTCCCGATCACCGCTGACCTGATCGATCGTTACGCGGAAGCGATCCGTCGGCAGGATCCCAAAGGACCGGCACTACCAGTCGAGCAGCCGCAGGACGCGTCAGAGTCCTCAAAGCTCAGCAGGACAAGAATTCCTCATGGCGAGGCGATACCTGCGCTGGGCAGGGTTTTGGTGGGCCCTGATGGAGCGCTCTGGATAGAGCGACCGGATCTCGCCGATGACCCGGTTGCGCTCGAGTCGAGCGGCTTTGATGCGCGAACCTATTGGGACATTCTGGATCCGACCCACCGCTACGTTGGCACCGTCGCCCTGCCGTCACACTTCTCAGGGCATGCCGTAAAGGGCCTGTCGGTATACGGCGTAGGAGTTGATCAGGATAATGTGGAGTCCGTCGTCGTCTACAGTGTGAAGCTCAGCCAGAATTGATAGTGGAGTGGTACCGCCCTGCGTCGACCATATGGCGTTTGCGCCAGGTCCCGTACTTTCGTGGAACTGAGATGTCATCGACTTTGAACTCGACGCTCTTCATACATGCCGTTCGTCTGAAGCGGGATGCGATTTCCGATCCGGGTGCCTACCCGTTCTCGGTGCCGGCGGTCCAGGCGCTGTCCCGAATGCCGATGCGGGCACCCGTGACGATTCTCGTCGGGGAGAACGGGAGCGGCAAGTCGACTCTACTGGAGGCGATAGCCGCGGCATACGGCTTCAATCCCGAGGGTGGAACGCTGAATTTCCGATTCGCCACGCGAGAATCGCACTCGCCGTTGCACGAGTACCTGGTGATAGAACGGGGTGTTCGCCGGCCGAGGAACGGTTTCTTTCTCAGGGCCGAGAGCTTCTTCAACGTTGCAACCGAAATTGACCGGCTGGGCGCTGTTCACGCATACGGAGGTGTCTCACTGCACGAGCAGTCGCACGGGGAGTCGTTCCTGACGCTGGTGACGGAGCGGTTCGGCGCGAACGGACTGTACATCCTGGATGAGCCGGAGGCTGCACTCTCGCCCAGTCGACAACTCGCGCTGCTGGTCCGGATGCATGACCTGGTTCAGGCTGGCTCGCAGTTCATTCTCGCCACCCACTCGCCCTTGCTCATGGCTTTTCCCGGGGCGGCAATCCTGAGTTGGGAGGATGGCGAGATCCGGGAAGCAGAGTATGAAGATACAGAGCACTACCAGGTCTCAAGGCGGTTCCTGATGGATCATAAGGGAGTGCTCAGGAAGCTGTTGGACGCAGGCAGTGCCGAGGCCTAGCTGGTGAGGTCTCGATGGTGCGGCATCCGCCGCGTACTGCGGCGTGACGAACGGGCTCTCGCTACTCCGCCCGCAGCGCTTCCGACGGCTCCACCGCCAGCGCCCGCCGCGTGGGCGTGAGACACCCCAGCAGGCATATCGCGGCCATGCCGGCCATGTATCCTGCGAATCCGGCCATCACGCGCATCGACGGCATCGACCCGGCGAGTCCCAGCAGGAGCGTCATCAGCAGTCCTCCCGCCAGCAGCCCGAGGGCGACCTGGACCAGTGGCCTGCGGAAGATGGCGAGGACGACGCGCGTCTTCGATGCGCCGAGCGCGACGCGCACGCCGATCTCGCGGGTACGGCGGGACACGGTGAAGGACATGACCGCGTAGATGCCGCCGACCGAGAGGATGACCCCCAGCAGGCTCGCCAGTCCGAGGGTGATGACCCAGAACCGATAGAATGCCACGGTGCTGTCGACCATGCGGTCCAGGGTCACGGTATCGCCGATGCGGAGCGTGGGGTCGACATCGAAGGCGGCTTTGCGCAGCGTTGGAGCGAAGCCGCCGGCGTCGCCCCGCACGTGGATGATGGCGTAGGCGGGGTTCATGCTGAGGTCGGGGACGGCGTGATAGACGATGGCGCTGCTGTAGCCCGACATGGCGCCGAGATTCTGGACGACGCCGACGATCCGCAGCCAGGGTTCGCCTTCTTCCGGCGTCGATCGATCCCGCTCCGACGCCACGTAGCGGAACGTCACGCCGATGGCGCTGCGGCCGCCGAGGACGTAGTCGATGAATGCCTCATTGACGATCACGGCGTCGGAGCCCGCGGTCGCGTCCGCGGGATGGAAGTCGCGGCCCGCGCGGGGCTGGATCCCCAGCGTCCGGAAGAAGTCGGGCTCGACGCTGACCCTCCCGAGCCGGTGACCGCGCTCGTCCTGCGGGGGTGCTGTGGGGCCGTCGACCTCGATCTGGTTCCAGCCGTTGTACTGCCGCGGCGCGCGTTCGGCGAACGTCATCCCCAGCACGCGCGGGTCCGCGAGGAGTTTCTCCTCGAGCCCGGCCATCGCGACACGCGAGCGGACCTGGTCCGCATCCGGTTCGGATGGCCGCGCGGCCTCAATCGGTTCGGGTGGCGGCGCGGCGTTCAACGGCTCCGCTGGCGCTGCGGCCCCGATCGGACTTCCCGGTGCCGCGGCCTCCATCGGTTGCTCAGGCACCGTGAGGTGAGCGGTAAGGTATTCGTGGGCCGGGATGCCCATGTTGAACATCCGGATCTGCCGGCCTTCGGTCGCCACGGAGAACGCCACGACGGGGAAGCACACCGTGATGGCGATCTGGCTGATGATCACAAAGGTCCAGATGCCGCCGAACCGGTGCCCGCCTCCGCCGGCCGCTGCCCGCAGCTGCGGTCCGAGGCCGCGCGACGCCTTCAGCCCGGGGATCACGCCCGCCACGCCCGCAGCAATGAGCGTAAGCACCAGCGTGTACACCACGGTCCTGAGCGACAGCTCCGGCTGGAACCAGAAGGGGAGCGGCGCCTTCCACAGCTCGACCTCGACGACATGGTAGGCCCAGCGCAGCCCGTGTTCGGCCACACTCAGACCGATCGCGGCGCCGATGGCGGCGAGGACGAGCGCCTCGGCGAACAGCTGGCCCACGATGCGACGGCGGCTGGCGCCCAGCGCGCTCCGCACGACGAGCTCGCTCTCGCGGGCTGCGGCCCGCGCAAACATGAGCAACGCCACGTTGCCGCACACGAGGATGAGGAACAGCACGAGAGGGATGTTCCAGGCCATCACGACTGCCGAGATGAGTCCATCCGAGGACGACGCGGGCAGTCCCATCATCGCGATCCCGTACGGCCGGACGAACGGCCGGACGGACTCGTGGCTGTCGGGGTATGCCGCGGACAGTCGCGCGCCGATGGCGGAGATCCTGGCCTGGGCCGCGTCGCGTGATACACCAGGGGCGAGGCGGGCGAAGACGGAGACCGCCGGGCCGCCACCCGGTTCCACCGAGCCGCGATCGTCCTTCAGCGGCAGCCAGAGCTGGTGTGCGATCGGGAACGAAAAGCCCTCGGGCATGACGCCCACGACCGTGGCGGGCTCGGTGCCCACCTTCACGACCCGCCCGAGAATGGCCGGGTCGCTTCCGAACATGCTCTGCCACAGCTTGTGACCGATGACGACGACGGGCGGCGCGTCAGGGCGCTGGTCATCGTCCGTGAACGTCCGGCCCATCATCGCCCGTATGCCCGTGATGCGGAAGCCCGCCGCGTCCATCAGCGCGCCCACCACGACATGGGCGGCGGCCTCATCGACGATCACGTTCCGGGTCACGGACTGGAAGGCCCCGATTTCCTCCAGTGAAGTGAGCTCCTGCTGCCACACCCCCACGTCGAACAGCGCCCGGTTGTAGTCACCGCCCTTTTTTGCGTCCCAGAGCTCGAGTGCGACCAGCCGGTCACCGCCCGCGAACGGCATCTTCGGCGCGCCGACCTGCGTCAGGAACTCGAACGTGCCCGCACCGGCGCAGATCGCAAACGCGATGGCGAGGCCGCCCAGCACCGTCAGTCCCGGGTACCGAATCAGCATCCGGACGCCGAGCTTGAAATCGAGAACCGACATGCCGAGCGTCAGACGGCGCTGCCGCAGCAGCGCGAATGCCATGTCGAACGTCTCGAGCGCAGCCAGGAATCCGCCCACCAGCCGGCCCTTCGCCTTTACGCGGGCGCGGTGCGCCTCCTCGTGGTCGCCCAGGATCTCGTCCTCCCGGCCGTCCGCCGCCAGCCGGCGCAGCAACGCACGGCTCCAGCGCGGGGCGCTCATACGGGCTCCCCGAGCATGTCGTCCAGCCCGCCGAGCATCGCGTTAATGGCGCCGGTTGTCGTCCTCAAGGCGTCGAGTCCAGCCGGCTCGACCGTGACCAGGCGCGGAGGGCGCCCGCCCCGCTCCGGGCTCGGCTCGCCCAGCGTGCTCGAGATCAGGCCCTTCTGCTCCAGCCGCTGCAGTGTCGTGAACACGTTGGCGCGTCGCACGAACCGGCCCGTGCGCTGACGGATGTCCTCGGCGATGGATACCGTGTAGGCGCCCGAAGGACTGAGCCGGAGGGCCGCGAGCATCACGAGCAACTCGAACTCGGCCAGGGATTCACTGGGCATGGAGGCTCCGGGTCCGGGCATTGGGCTCCGCGTCGCAGCGGAGTATAGTCAGGTTGTGACTAAATAGGGGGAAGTGAGGGTCGGGGTCAAGGGTCGAAGGGCCGCGCCGACGATCGAGGCTCTAACGCCCCTGTCGAGCAGCACGCGCCCGGTTCGGCAATCGGGTTGTCCCCTGCAGTGTCCAACGCAGCCCATCCGGGCGCCCGTACGCCGCGGGGAGAGCGTCGGTGGCGACGTCAATTGTGGTCCACCCCCGTTCCTCGCCGGGGTGGTAGAAGGCTCACTGCATATACCGCTGTCGAATTGAATCCGCATCGTCCGGCGTTCTGGCCCGGTGCAATCAGACAGCGCCTGGGGACGTGAACTGTTGGCCGGCCGGGTTTGGGAGGGCTGTGGTAGACGTTCCACGTTCCCCGCCGGATCGAACGGGCGGACGCGGATTCCCCTGGCGGCAGCGTGGAACGACCCCACTGAGCAAGGCAGCATTTCACCAGGAGTGACCGGCAGGGCTGCCCGACAGCGCGCGAGAACGCCGCGCGACATTCCCATTCGCGCCCGGCGCGTCGCTCGTGAAGTCGGCGTCGTTGAACGCACGCGACACGACCACTTTCATAAATGCGAGGTGCCGTACGCGCCGGCGAAAGTCTGGCACGTGCTCACAGAGACGGATCTTATCCAGGAGTGGCTGCAGAAGAATGACTTCACGCTGATCGTCGATCACAATTTCATGTTGGAGTTCGACTGGGGCGCCGTCGACTGTGTCGTCCGCTCGATCGAGCCGGAACGCAGCCTCGCCTATTCCTGGGATTCCGGCGAACTCGAGAGCGTCGTCACCAGGACGCTCACGCCAACCCGTAGCGGAAATGATGCGCCATCTCATGGGCGAGGAGCGCGTCCTTACCTGCGCATGGAGCAGACGGGTTTCCGCGCGGGCGAGCCCGGCCAGGGGCGCGTTACTGGACGATCCTGCCGGTCTCTTCAATGCGAGCCTGGAAGGAAATGCGATGCGCGCGATCGATCTCGCCGAAGGCGACACCATCGATGCCGAGGCGTTCAAGGCGCTGATCCGAGCCGCGGTTGCGTTGAACAAATCCAGGAACAGGAAAAGCACGGGGAGAACAAAGTGAGCAATTGGGTCAGAACGACTCACCGATGGTACACGCAAATCACCTGCTTCCCTGCCTCCACTGCCCGTAAGATGTGAATCACGCTCTTCGGACTGGCCGCGTGGACTGAGGGATCATCTACATGGAGTTACCCACCCTCTCCTGGACTCCTGACCTTTCGCTCGATTCCGCGCGGTGTCCCTCCGGGCCGCGTGAGGCAGCCCGCACTCGCATGATCATGCGAGTGCACAACGGCCTGCACAGCGTCCATTATGTGTCGGATCCCGTACGCGCTACTCCATGGCTACTCCTGCACGATCGTCAGCACGGCAGCCCACGAATCCTGACTGCACTGGAGGTCCGAATGTGCATTCCCCGCCGCACCGGGGCCTCGGTCCAGCTCGTGCCCGCTCCGACTCGACGGGTGCCCGCTCCGACTCGACGGGTGCCCGCTCCGACTCGATGGGTACTCGCTCCGACTCGACGGGTGCCCGCTCCGACTCGACGGGTACCCGCTCCGGCTCGATGGGTACTCGCTCCGACTCGACGGGTGTCCGCAATCGACTCCAAGGGTGCCCGCTCCGACTCGATGGGTACTCACCCGACCCGACGGGTGTCCGCATCGACTCGAAGGGTGGTCGCCGCAGTTCAGCTCATGTTCGGCGCCGTCGTCATGCTCGCAGCAACCGCATGCATGCACCCGGTCTCGACGGGCGACCTCGGGCTGCCGCCGACAGACGCCGGCTACCTCTGGCTGGAGGAACTCCGTTCCGACACGGTTCTTCGCTGGGCGGACGCGCACACGACGCGCGCCCGGGAGCACCTCACGTCGCGTGCGGTTCATGACTCGCTCGTCGCGGAGCTACGGGCGGCCACAGAGTCATCGCGGTTCGTGCCGCATAGCGGTGTGCCCGCACCGGCGATACGAACGGGAGCGTGGGCGAACCGATTCGCTGGAGGCATCTGGATGCGCCAGCCGGTCGAGCGCTTCGAACGTGGCGACAACGCCTGGGAGCGAGTGCTGGATCTCGATTCTCTCTCTCGGGCTGAACACGCGCGTTTCGACATCGCATCGGTCGAGTGCCTGCCGCCGTCACGCGAGCGCTGCCTCGTGCTGCTGTCGAGCGGCGGCGCTTCGAGGACATTCGAAGTGAGGGAGTACGATGCGGCGGCCAGGATGTTTGTGACCGACGGCTTCAACCTCGAACCGGGGTACACGTCGATCTTCTGGCGCGACTCCACTTCAGTGTATATCACGAGCAGTCCGATGAGCGGGTCTGACGACGTGCGGATCTGGCGCAGAGGCCAGCGGCTTGAAGACGCTCAGATCCTGTTCGTCGCGGATCCACGGGACTCCCCGAGCCGCGGCGATCAGGGCGTCGCCATCGCGCGTCATGGCGAGGAACTGCTGCTCGCGCACAGCCGACATCAGTACGACATCGAGTACTTCCTCGTGCAGGATGATGAGGCGGTGCGCCTGT
>JAGTUV010000316.1 GCA_018224305.1 Gemmatimonadota bacterium | reverse complement strand
GCGACATTCACTGCGGCCGGACCCGGTCTGCACACGGTCAACATCACGGCGGAACGCGACGGCCGCACGCTGGCGGCGAATCCCATATATGCATACGCGGAGGAGCGCCGGGACGAATATTTCGGATCGCAGATGCGCGCGCCGCTGCTGCGTCGCATCGCGGACGAAACCGGCGGACGGTTCTACACTGCGGCCAACGCTGCAGCGCTTGCGGAGGACATCACGTACGCAGGGCGGGGGACGACGGTCCGGGAGGAGCGGGACCTGTGGGATATGCCGGTGGTGTTTATGCTGCTGGTCGGGCTGCTGGGTGCGGAATGGGTTTACCGGCGGAGCCGGGGGCTGGCATGAGTCGATATATGGACGGGGCCACTGCGGGGCGGGCGACGGGGAGAGGAAGAGTTCTGGGGCTGCTTTTCCTGCTGCTGGGGGCCGTGCCTCTGGCCGGGCAGGGGGGTGCGGGGCAACTCGTCATCATCTCGGGGCTGTCGGGTGAGGAGCGGTTCGCGCGGGATTATCTGGAATGGGGAAGCGGTCTGGCTGAGGCTGCCGTGCAGCGGTACGGCCTGCGGGCGGACAATGTCGTGTGGCTCGCGGAGGACGCCGGGGCGCACGCGGGGATTCGTGCCCGGTCGACGCGGGTGAACGTCGAGCGCGAGGTGCGGGCGCTCGCGCAGCGTGCGGGCACGGATGACCGCATCCTCATCATCCTGTTCGGTCACGGCAGCTTCCAGGCGGGGGAGTCGCGCATCAACCTGCCGGGACCGGACGTCAATGGTGAGGAGTTCGCGGCCCTGCTCGCGCTGTTCGGCACGCAGCGGGTAGCGGTGGTGAACGCGACGAGCGCGAGCGGCGGTTTCGTGCAGGACCTCGCCGGGCCGAACCGCATCGTCATCACGGCGACGAAGTCGGGCATGGAAGCGAACGAGACCGTGTTCGGGCGGCACATCACCGCTGCGCTCACCGGCGAAGCTGCGGACACCGACAAGGATGGCCGGGTCTCGCTGCTGGAAGCGTTCGAGTACGCGCGGCTGGAGGTGGAGCGCGAGTATCAGCGGGCCAACAAGCTGCAGACGGAGCATGCAGTGCTGGACGCGGTCGGCGACGGTCGGGGTGTAGCCGAAGCGGGCGATGGTCCGCACGCACAGGCGGCGGGCTCGTTCCATCTCGGGTCGGTTGCTGTTGCTGCGGCGGGAGCATCGCCGGAACTGCGCGCGCTCTACGAGGCCAAGGCACGCATCGAGGGTGCGCTCGCGGCGTTGCGTGCGCGCAGGGCCTCGATGGCGGAGGCGGAGTACGACACGGAACTGGAGCGGCTGCTGGTGGAACTGTCACGCAACGCTCAATCGATCCGGCGCGTCGAGGGGGGCGGCTCGTGATGCGCGCCGCATTCGTCGCGGGGACGGTGTTGCTCGCAGCGGCCTCATTCCAGCCGGCGTGCGCGCGTCAACAGGAGCAGGCGCCGGCCGGGTCGCCGGAGGAACTGTATCGCACCGGTCGCTATGACGAAGCGGCCGCGGCTTTGCGCACAACGAACGATCCGGCATCGCGCAGACTGCTGGCGCGCGTGCTGCTGGAAGTCGGCCGCTACCAGGAGGCCGAGCGCGCGCTGACGAGCGGCGGCCCCGCCGAGGCCGTGCCGATCGAGCTGGCGAACGTACTGGGCGAAGCGCTGTACGCGCGTGGTCAGCGTGCCGAGGCGGAAGCTGCGTTTGCCCGGGCGGCGGCGTCGAATACGGATGACGCCCTGCAGGCTCGACTGAATCTGGCGATTGCCAGGTGGGAACGCGGCGCGCGCGACGAGGCCCTCGAAGACTTCGACGGTTTCATTGATATCTACAATGCCGGCGGCGCACGCTCGGCGGAGGACCTCACTGCGGTCGCGGCCGCGGTGACGTATCTGGGTACGCGCGATCCGCAGCTGTTCCACGATGCGGTGCGCGCGTACGAGGAGGCGATACGGGCCGATCCGTCCCTGGCACTGCCGAAGCTGGGCGAAGGCGAGTTGTTCCTGGCGAAGTACAGCAGCACCGAGGCGTCCGCGCTGTTCCGCGATGTGCTGGCAGTCAACCCGCGGCATCCGCAGGCGCTGCTCGGCCTTGCCCGGGCAAAGGCGTTCGACGGTTCTGATGAAGCGCTCGCTCTCGTGGACAGCAGCCTGGCCATCAACGCGGCATCGCCGGCAGCGCGTACGTTCCGCGCGCAACTCCTGCTCGGCCTCGAGGACTACGATGGTGCTGCCCGGGAAGCCAGGCTCGCACTGGAGACGGATCCCGCATCCGCGCACGCGCTCGCGATGCTCGGCGCCGTGCACTTCCTGCGCGGTGACAGCCGTGGCCACGACGATGCACGACGTCGTGCGCTCGCGCTCGATCCGCATTTCGGCGCGTTCGATGTGACGGTCGCCGAGATGGCGGCGCAGCACCGCCGATACGCGGAGGCGGTCGAGCTGGCGCGGCGCGGCGTGGCGCTCGATTCGACGAACTGGAGCGGTCATGCGCTCATCGGCCTCACGGAACTGCGGCTTGGTAACGTGGATGCGGCGCGGCACAGCCTCGACGTCGCCTTCCGCGGCGATCCCTACAACGTGTGGGTGAAGAACACACTCGACCTCCTCGATACCTATCCGCAGTACGTCACACGCACAACGGACCGGTTCGAGTTGTTCCTGCACGGCGGCGAGGCCGATGTACTGGAGTTATACATGGCGGAGCTGTCCGAGGAGGCATACGACGAACTGTCGCGGCGCTATGGCACGCGGCCCGATCCGCCCATCCGGGTCGAGGTCTATCCGAGTCACGCGGACTTCAGTGTGCGCAGTGTCGGCCTGGCCGGCCTCGGCGCGCTCGGCATCGCGTTCGGCAACATTCTCGCGCTGGACTCTCCCGCCGCGCGGGATCCCGGCACGTTCAACTGGGGCTCGACGCTGTGGCACGAGATCGCGCACGCGGTCACCCTGGCAGCGTCGAAGCACCGCGTGCCGCGCTGGCTGACCGAAGGTATTTCCGTGCTGGAGGAACGTCGCGCGCGCGAGGGCTGGGGTGAGGCGGTGTCGCTGGATTTCCTGGTGGCGCTCAAAACCGGCAGGATTCTGCCGGTCAGCGAGCTGAACGCCGGATTCGTGCGTCCGTCGTACCCGGAGCAGATCGCGCACGCGTACTATCAGGCATCGCTCGTGGCCGAGCTGATCGAGCGGGATCACGGTGAGCGCGCTCTGCGCGACATGCTGCGCACGTATGGCGACGGTCGTACGCACGACGAGGTGCTGCGTCAGGTGCTGCGCACCGGGACTGCTGCCTTCGACGAGAGGTTCGACGGCTACATGCGCGAGAAGTTCGCAACGCAGCTCGCGTCGATCGAGGCGGCGGGCGGAGGATCCGCGCACGGCGGGATGACGCAGCTCGGCGGGCCGTTCATCGACGCGTTG
>JAGTUV010000315.1 GCA_018224305.1 Gemmatimonadota bacterium | reverse complement strand
ATCATGCGACGGGCGTTATCCCCGGTTCATCCGGTTTTCGATCAGATCATCCACCACCGACGGGTCGGCAAGGGTTGATGTATCGCCCAGCGCGCCGAAATCATCCTCGGCGATCTTGCGCAGGATGCGACGCATGATCTTGCCTGACCGGGTCTTGGGCAGGTCGGCGGAGAACAGGATGTCGTCGGGTCGCGCGATCGCGCCGATCTTGTCCGCAACGTGCGCGCGCAGGTCCTGGCGTAATCGTTCGTTGGCGGTGATGCCATCCTTGACGGTGACGAACGCCGCAATCGCCTGACCCTTCATCTCATCGGCGCGGCCGACCACGGCGGCTTCAGCGACGGACGGGTGATCGACGAGTGCGCTCTCGATCTCCATCGTGCCGATGCGATGGCCGGCGACGTTCAGCACGTCATCGACACGGCCGAGGATCCAGTAGTAGCCGTCCTCGTCACGCTTCGCGCCGTCGCCCGGGAAGTAGATGCCGTCCCAGCGCGACCAGTAGTTCTCACGGAAGCGCTCATCGTCGCCCCAGATGGTGCGCAGCATGCCCGGCCACGGCTTTGTGAGTGCCAGGTAGCCCGCGCCGGCCGTGTCACCCTCGGCAGTAAGCACCTCCGCGGTGACACCGGGAAACGGCACCGTTGCACTTCCGGGTTTGGTCTCGGTGATGCCTGGCAAGGGCGAGATCATGATGCCGCCCGTCTCCGTCTGCCACCACGTGTCCACGATCGGGCAGCGCGTGCCGCCGATGTGTTCGTGGTACCACATCCACGCCTCCGGATTGATGGGCTCGCCGACCGATCCCAGCAGACGCAGCGTCGACATGTCGTACTTCGCCGGCCAGTCGGTGCCCCAGCGCATGAACGCGCGGATCGCGGTCGGCGCCGTGTAGAGGATCGTCACGCCGTACTTCTGGATGAGTTCCCAGAACCGACCGCGGTCCGGCCAGTCGGGGGCGCCCTCGTACATGAGCACCGAGGCACCGTTGGAGAGCGGGCCGTACACGATGTAGCTGTGACCGGTCACCCAGCCGACATCGGCCGTGCACCAGTAGACGTCGTCCTCCTTCAGGTCGAACACGAGATTCGTGGTGGCAGTCACATGCGTCATGTAACCGCCCGTAGTGTGCACCACGCCCTTCGGCTTGCCCGTTGTACCGGACGTGTAGAGGATGAACAGCAGATCCTCCGCGTCGAGCGACTCCGCTTCGCAATCCGGCGAGACGCCCTCCATCAGATCGTCATACCAGTGGTCGCGACCACTCTTCATGTGCACGGGCACGTGCAGACCCGCACCGCGCCGGACGACGACCACGTGTTCGATGCCGGCCGTCTCCTCCATCGCGCGATCCGCGGCTTCCTTGAGGGGCACGACACGACCCCGGCGGTATCCGCCGTCCGCCGTGATCAGCACCCTCGCCTCCGCGTCATTGATGCGGTCGCGCAGACTGTCGGATGAGAAGCCGCCGAACACCACCGAGTGCGGCGCTCCGATGCGCGCACACGCCAGCATGGCAATCGCCGCTTCCGGGATCATCGGCAGATAGATCGCAACCCTGTCGCCCCGGCTGACGCCGAGCGACTTCAGCACGTTCGCGAACTTCGACACCTCACGATGCAGATCCCAGTACGTGTACGTGCGCGTGTCGCCCGGCTCGCCCTCCCATATCAGCGCGGCCTTGTTGCGTCGCCATCCGCCCAGATGCCGGTCCAGGCAGTTGTATGCAGCGTTCAGCTTCCCGCCCGTGAACCACTTCGCGTGCGGCGGGTTCCACTCCAGCACATGCTGCCACGGCTCCAACCACTCCAGCTTGCGCGCCCACTCCGCCCAGAACGCCTCCGGATCGGCGGCCGCGCGCTCATACAGGCCCGGATCGGCCGCGTTCGCACGCTCGCCGAACTCCGGCGGCGGCGGGAACCGGCGATCCTCCTTCAACAGTGCTTCCAGCGCCTGCTCACGCTTCGCCATTCCTCTCACCCTCCGGTCACAGGTCCTCGCGACGGCCGTCGCTCACGCCTGCAAGGTACGGAACGGACGCCGACGCGCGACAGGGCGGGACGCCGCACGGCGCGCGATGTCCGCGACGGCTTGAGCGACAACGCCTTTTCCGTTATATTCATGGATTGTCTCGCGAGGGGATTCCCACTAATAAATTGCGCGGTCCTCCCGCGTATCTCAGGTATCACCGGAGGCGGTGCAGGCATGGCGAAAAAGCTGGCGAAAAAGCAGATCGAACACCTGCAGGAGCGACTGATACGCGAGCGCGAGCGCGCGCTGCGCTCGCTCGGTCAATACGATGAACTCGCGAAGGAGTCCGCCGAGCAGAACGACTCGGATTCCTACTCGTACTCCGATCACATGGCCGACCTGGGTACCGACGCCATGGAACGCGAGAAGATGATGCTGTTCGCGAGCAAGGAAGGCCGCTATCTGTACCGCGTCGAGGACGCCCTGCGGCGCCTGTACAAGGAGCCGGACAAGTTCGGCCTGTGTCACAGCTGCGGTGAACTCATCGACTTCGACCGGCTGGACGCACTGCCGCACGCACGCTATTGCATCGAGTGCAAGCTGAAGGAAGAAGCCGACGCGGCGTGACAGCCGCGCTGGAACACGGAACGAGACGGGCGCCGGATGCAGCGGCGCCCGTTTTCCATCCTACCGGCGCCCCTGTGTTCTCATCCCTGAAGCAGTGCCGGCAGGAGTCTGACGAATGCCGAGCGTGCGAGCACGCGATCGGCGCCGGCCGTGCGAGCAGCCTCCAGCACGTCAGCGGACACATGCGGGCCGAACGCGACGATGGACACGCTCGCGGTCGCAGGATCCTTTTTCAACGCGGCGATGACCCCGGGCGCATCGAGCCAGCGCGTGTCGAGATCGAGCAGGAGGAGATCGGCACCGGCCGCTGCCGCGAGAAGATCGGTGGCATTGCGGACGAATGTCGAACTCACGCCGGCATGCGCTGCAGCGCTGCGGATGCGGGATCCGAACATGAGGTCATTCACGACGGCCACGACCGTGCGCTTCGCTTCGCTATCTTGCATGGCGCCAACCGGATGCAGTTTTGGACAGTAAGAATCAGTATTGACACCCCTCCAGGCGCCCGGTAATGTTAAGGTCGGCCGCGCCCGCAGTCGAGCGAAGTACGAGTGGAGTTGCAATGCTGACGAGAAGTACGGTTGCCGAGAGCAGTGCCGGAGCGGAGCACATGCTGCGCGAAGCGCTCGAGGCCAATGGCCAGCGTTTCACCGAGCAGCGTTCCGCAGTCTATCGGTACCTGCTGGGCACTGACGCACATCCAACCGCTGATGACGTATTCACGAGCGTACGCGGCCAGCTTCCCGATATCTCGCTTGCAACCGTTTACAAGTCACTCGAGACGCTGGTCGGATGCGGCCTGGCCGTGAAGCTGACATACGGTGATGGCTCCGCGCGTTACGACGGCCGCACGGACCCGCACCCGCACGCGCGCTGCCTGGACTGCGGCGCCGTCATCGATGTGCCGGGCCGGCTGGACGGCGCAGCGCTCGCCTGCCTGGGCCCCCTGCCCGGCTTCGCCGTGGAGAGCTATCGCCTCGAACTCGTCGGCCACTGCGAGAACTGTGGAACGGACAGGTAGTGGGATTGGGAGTGGGAGTGT
>JAGTUV010000314.1 GCA_018224305.1 Gemmatimonadota bacterium | reverse complement strand
GCCTTGCCGCGGCTGCTTCGGGAGTCGTTCGATGTCGTGCTCCTCGACCTGGTCATGCCGGGGCTGAGCGGCTTCGATCTGTTGCGGGCGGCACGATCGGGTGCGGCGAGACCGGCAGCGGTCATCGCCGTGTCGTCCTACGGCGAGTTCCGCCACAAGGCCGTCGATATCGGCTTCGACGCATTCGTCGCGAAGCCGGTGGAACTGTCGAAGCTGCAACCGCTGCTGGCTGGATTGATGCCGAACGCGTAGAGCCGGGACTCATCCCCCGTTTCCGCGTCATGACATGACGCAATGAAGCCCGTGCGCCCTCAGGACGCACGGGCTTCATTGTCCCGGGGAGGCGCACGCCGACTACATGAGCTCGACGCGGTCGCGGCGCGTATCCGGCGCCGAGCGGGGTTCGGGCTCCGGCTGGGAGGTCGGCATCTCCGCCGTGTCCCCAACGAGTTCCGGGCTGGATGCGCGTCCGGCCGGCTCGTACAGCGATCGCAGCGCGGGTCGCTGCCTGTTCATCGATGTGAAGACCGCCCACTGCGTGGTTCTGCGCATGGGACCCTCCTCCTGGTGCCAGCAGGATACAAGGCGTCGGACGGCGCCCGATCATTGAAACATCGGGTGCATGCCGTGTGCCGGACGGCGGGCCGCCAGGTTAAGGCGTTATATCGCCGGCCGTTATGCGACGGGCGGCCGGAGGGGTGGATTGGCGTGGGCGCGGCCGGGCCACAACACGCTGTTGGCGGGGGGCCACAGACCAGCCCCCCGCGAGCATGCGTTTTGCACCCTTTTGGCACCATTCAGAGAGTGCAATGCCGCCCCCGGGCGGCTTTCAGGGAGGGATCCATATGCTCCGGACAATCTTCAAGGCCGTCGCCTACTCGAAGGCGCCCCGCACCACGTTCGCGATGCTGCACCCCGGGAAGGCCGTGCGCTACCGGAAGTTCAGGTGGGATATGCGCCACGCCTACGCGCCGCGTCTGACGGCGCTGACCGCCGCCGCCGTCGCGCTTCCGCTCGGGCTGTGGCTCGGCCGAAAGCGGACGGAGCGTGTCGAGGAATAGACGGCAGCACGGCGCCTGGCCGGGCTGTGGACTGGAACGAACGGACGGGGGACAGCCGGCCTAGCGCTGGTTGTCCTCCCGCAGCATCTGCCCCACGCGGACCATGCCCTGGCCGCGCTCTTCCAGCAGTTTGCCGAAGCGCTCGAGCATGGCCGCGGGAACGCGCTGGGGATTGGTGCGTGCGGAGCGCAGGTCGGCCACGGTGATCCCGAGGCCGGCGGCCAGTTCGTCCTCCGTGCCCATGAACAGGCGGGCCGCGCTTGTGAAATCGAGTGCCATGGTTCCGCGTGCGAGTGTGAGTTCAGCCGGGGTGTGCTGATTCTGGCGGCTCGGACGTCGTATAACCAGAGGCACGTGATCGACGTTCACCGCGAGGAGTGACATGATACCTGTACCAGCCCGAACCCTGCCCGGGACCCGAAGCATGGCGACCGTCGCAGGCGCGGCGTTCCTGCTGGCGTCGTGCGAGCTGCTGTCCGGACCCGGTGAGGACATGCCGCTGGAGCGACTGCCCCGTGACCTGAGTGCCGCCGAGCAGGCCATCATCGCGAGCAGCAACACGTTCGCGTTCGACCTGCTGCGCGAGACCGCATCGACGGAAGTGCGTCCCGACATCATGCTGTCGCCGCTGAGTGCGTCCATGGCCCTCGGCATGGCAATGAACGGCGCACGCGGCCCGACGTTCACCGGCATGCGCGACGCGCTCGCGTTCGGCTCGCTCGATCAGGAATCGATCAACACATCGTACCGCGACCTCATGCAGCTGCTGCTCGGTCTCGATGACGCAGTCGACATGCGCATTGCGAACTCCGTCTGGGCACGCAGCAATTTCACGTTCCACGATTCCTTCATTGAGACGGTGCGTCACTGGTTCGGCGCGGAAGCGACGAGCCTCGACTTCGCTGCGACGGATGCCGCTCCGACGATCAACCGATGGGTCGACCGCAGCACCAATGGCCGCATCAGTGAGATCGTTCCGGACCCGATCCCCGGCGACGCGGTCATGTACCTGATCAACGCCATCTACTTCAAGGGCGACTGGCGGGAGAGCTTCGATCGTGAACTCACCCGGGACGCGCCGTTCACGCGAGCGGACGGCAGCACGAAGACCGTGGCAATGATGGCGCGCGAGGGCGGTTTCGATTACTACGCGAACGCGGATGCCGAGGTCGCCGAACTGCGATACGGGCGCGGCGCATTCGTCATGAACATTGTGCTGCCGCGCGAGGGACGTACTGCGGATGAACTGATTGCGACGCTCGACGAAGCGCGCTGGAACAGCTGGATCGGCGGACTCACGCCATCGGAGATGCATCTCACCATGCCGAAGTTCCGCCTCGAGTACGAGACTACCATGAACAACGCACTGATCGCGCTCGGTATGGAGTCCGCATTCGGGGCCCCCGACACCGACTTCACCGGGCTGTCGCCGCACGGACGCGACCTCTACATATCGGACGTGAAGCAGAAGACGTTCATCAACGTCGATGAGGTGGGCACCGAGGCCGCCGCTGTGACCTCAGTCGAGGTGCGCGTGACCAGCATGCCGCCCACGATGATGGTCAACCGGCCGTTCCTGGTAGTGATACGGGAGCGGTTCGGTGGCGCCATCCTGTTCATTGGCAAGATCGGCGATCCGGAGGTCCAGCAGTAATCCGGCGATCGCGAGGTGCAGCAGTAATCAGGTAGTCCATCCGGTCGTTGGCAGTGCCGGGGGATCGGACCCCCGGCAGGCCTGCCAGACCGGAATAGCCGAAATCTAGTAGATGAAGACCGCCGTGCCCGTCTCCACGAGATGATAGAGCCGGTCGATATCGGAATTCGCGAGGCGTACGCAGCCATGGCTGACGGCGCCGCCGATCGTGTCCTCGGTGAACGGGTTCGTACCGTGGAGCAGGTAGCCGTCACCGAGGTCGAGCTTGTAGGGACCGAGGGCCTCGGGAATCCTGCGCTGCTCGGTACCGAACGGCGGCATGAAGATCCGGCCGTCGAAGATGATCTCGGTGCCTGGCGTGAATGCCCAGAAGTTGCCGAACTGATTGACTCGACCCACCTGGCCATCCTTCACGACGAGTTTTGAGCCGTCCTCCAGATCGATCTCGTCGCCAGCCGCGAGTCGCACCAGCTCAAGGCCGCGATACTTCGCCTTCTCCATGTAATGCCAGTCCGGCACCGTCCATACCGGGTCCATCGCCTTCATCAAAACGCGTCGCCGGCCGGTCGGTGTTTCGAACCGGAACTTGCGGCCCTCATACTCGAAGTCGGTACCCGTGCCGATGCCCACCGGCACGTCGAGCAGCGTGTCGCGACCAGTGACGAGCCGCAGCCGCCGCTCGTTCGTCGATACCAGGATCTTGGTGCCGCGATAGGACTGCGCGGCCTGGTACACCGCACGGTTGGCGGGCGCGGTGCTGCGGACCACGGCCTTGTCGGCCGGTCCCGCTTCCTGCGCTGCTGCCACGTGGGGCGATGCAATGATCACGGCGGCGGCGAATGCGCCGCGAACCAGACTGAAGTCTCGTATGCTCGACATGGACCCTCCAGAGACGCTGCGGACTATGGATCCGCCTGAGCCCGGGATAATGCAGACAGGGTGCCAGATCCGGCACCCGTCGCTCCGCACCGGCCGGTCATGGATTCTTCGCTGTCCGTCTGGTGAAAAAGCCGCTCGCCGGGCGGTGCATCCGCGCACAGCGGATTCGTAATGTAGCATCGATGCTACAGTTGGCCGATGGTATCGCGGGGACTACAGCGTCCGCCAATCGCCATTCCAGCCAGACACAACGCGCGAATTCTGTCCCACCCGGAGGTCGCGACTACCCGCCGCGGCGCCTGACCACTGGCCCGTCAGGTCAGAAAATGAAGACGTTCGTGCCGACCGGTACGAGCGGGTAGAGCTTCTCCAGATCGTCGTTCGACATGCGCACGCAGCCGTGACTCACGGCCTCGCCGATCGACTCTTCGTTGAAAATGTTGGTGCCGTGGATGAGGTAGCCGTCGCCGGTATCGAGCTTGTAGGGCCCGAGCGCGTCGGGGACGGCGCGCTGCTGCGTGCCGAACGGCGGAACGAAGACCTTGCCGTCGAACATGATCTCCATGCCGGGCGGGAAGGCCCAGAAGTTACCGAACTCGTTGAGGCGCCCCACATTGTCACCGATGGTGAGCAGGAACGAGCCGTCGTCGAGAAGATGCTTGGAGTCCTTCGTCATGCGCACGAGTTCGAATCCGCGTGCCTTCGCGCGCTCCATGTAGTGCCACTCGGGCACGTTCCAGCGCGGGTCCGGCTGTTTGGCGAGGACCTTCCGCTGGCTGCGCGGCGTCTCGAACCAGAAGCGCCTGCCCTCGAACTCGAACTCCTTCGCCATCCCGATCGCGACCGGAACCGACATCAGCGTGTCCCGGCCGGATACCAGCCACAGCCAGCGGTCTTCGGTCGAGACGAGGATCTTCATGCCCGTGGCGCGATCGGCCGCCGCGAGCACCGTGCGGCCTCGCGCGTCGGGCGGAGTGCTGGGCGTGCCCAGTCGCGTGGCTGACGGCGGTGCCACCGAAATCGGCGCCTGAGCGTCGGCCGGCAGGGCGCCGAACGGCAGCGCCAGCGTGATTGCTGCCAGGGCAACGAGAGTACGGTGAGCGCGTGCCATGATCATCCTGCAAACTCGGGTTACTGCCCGGGGGGAGCGGTCGATCCGGCTTATACCATTGAGCGATCAATAAGTTGCGCCATTGCTGCGGCGGTCATCTCCGGTCCATCCGCGAGCCGTCCATCCGGTGTTACGTCAGGTGGACGGCATCACCGGCTTAAGCGTCGCAAGCACGCGCTCGATGGTCTCCCCGATCTTGTTGTTCGGCGTCGATGCGCCAGCAGTCAGGCCGATCGTGAGGGTGCCGTGCGGCAGCCACGCTTCGGTCAGGACCTCCGGCGCGTCGGCGGCCAGCTCCGGCTTGTGGCGGATCGTGCCGTTCTCGACATCGATGCAGGTAGCATCCGCGATGTGATACGCGGTCGTATATTCGCGGCAGAGGTGGGCGAGGTGATTGGTGTTCGACGAGTTGTAGCCGCCGATCACGACCATCACGGCAGGCGGATCCTGCATCATCTGGATCACCGCATCCTGCCGCTCCTGCGTAGCGGAACATATCGTGTCGAAGCTGCGGAAATGCGCCGCGACGTTGTCCGCGCCGTAACGCTGTGCGAGACTGCGGCCGACGGCCGCGGCGATGGCGAGGGATTCGGACGCGAGCATGGTCGTCTGGTTCGCGACGCCGACACGTTCGAGGTCGCGATCGGGATCGAAGCCGGCGCTCGCCTTCTGCTCGAAATGCGCGCGGAACGCATCCCGCGACAGCGCGCTGTCACGGCGCTCGATGTAGTCCATGACGAGCTGCGCCTCATCCATGTCGCGCACGATGATGTACTTGCCGCCCGTAGCAATGTTCGCCTGGCTTGCGGTGGCGCGCGTCTCCTCGTGGAAATACTTGCCGTGGATGAGCGCCGTGAAGCCATCCTTCGCGTATGACTCCACACGCTTCCACACGTTCAGCACCGAACCGCACGTGGTGTCGATGAGGATGCAGCCGATGTCCTGCAGCCGCTTGAAGTCCGTCATCGTCACGCCGAACGCGGGCATGATCACTACGTCATCGCTCGTGACACCGGCGAAGTCGAACTCACCCGTTGCGGCATCGGGATAGAGGAACGTCACGCCCGACTCGCGCAACCGGGTGTTCACATGAGGATTATGAATGATCTCGCCGACCAGGAAGATGCGACGGTCCGGGAACTTGTGCGTCGTCTGGTACGCGTAGTCGACTGCGCGATCGACGCCGTAGCAGAAGCCGAAGTCCTCAGCCAGCCGGATCGTGATGTCGCCGAACTGCGCGGTATACCCCTGAGCGCGGATCTGTTCGACCAGCGAACTGTGGTACTCGGCGGCCAGCACGGGCTCGATTTCCTTCTTGAGGCCGAGCCCGCGGCGGAAGTAGGTCTGCTCCATGATCTTGCGCCCGTTAGTTGATTGCCGGTCCAAGCATAACGCCGTCCGGCGGTCGGATAAAGAGGCAGGTGCCCGCGCATTGCTCTATGCCTTGTTGCTCCGGACGTGTATCTTGGCGCCGAACCATTTCGCAAGGAATCACGGTGGACACTCAATTCCTCAAAAAACTGCTCGATACCCCCGCACCCAGCGGGTTCGAAACGGCGGCTGCCCGCCTGTGGCGCGAAGAAGCAGAATCGTTCGCGGACACCGTCGACAGCGACGTTTCCGGCAACTCGGTGGCGATACTGAATCCCGAGGGCTCGCCGCGCATCATGCTCGCCGGACACATTGACGAGATCGGCGTCATGATCACGCACGTCGACGACGAAGGCTTCCTCTACTTCGAGGGTATCGGCGGCTGGGACCCGCAGGTGCTGGTCGGTCAGCGGATCCGTCTGCTCACGCGCGCCGGTCATCTCATCGGCGTTGTCGGCAAGAAGCCGATCCACCTGATCAAGCAGGAAGAGAAGGACAAGGTCTCGAAGATCGAGGATCTATGGATCGACATCGGCGCGAAGGACCGCGACACCGCAGTCGAGCGCGGCGTCCGCGTCGGCGACCCGGGCGTGATCGACGCGCAGCTCGTGGACCTCGGTGACGATCTCATTGCCAGCCGCTCCATCGACAATCGCATCGGCGCGTTCGTCGTGCTGGAGGCGCTGCGCATCCTGTCGAAAAAGAAGAAGAAGTCCAAAGCAATGGTCGCGGCTGTCGCGACGACACAGGAAGAGATCGGCTATGCAGGCGGCGGCGCGCGCACGAGTGCATACACCGTCAACCCGCACATCGCCCTCGTCGTCGACGTCACGTTCGCGAGCGATGCTCCCGGCATCGAGAAGAAGACGGTCGGCGAACACAAACTCGGCAGCGGTCCCGTCATCACCCGCGGATCCGCCACCAATGCCCGCCTCGCCGAACGTCTCGCGGAGATCGCGGAAAAGGAGAAGATCCCCTTCACACTGATCGCCGCTCCGCGCTACACTGCGACGGACGCAGACGCGATCTACCTTTCGCGCCACGGAGTGGCGACCGCGGTGCTTTCGGTGCCGAACCGCTACATGCACTCGCCAAACGAGATCGTGAGCGTCCGTGATGTCGAGGCGACGGCCAGGCTGATCGCCACGTTCTGCCAGAACGTGGCAGAATCCGACAACTGGTTGCCCTGAGGCCACTTACAACACTGGCTACCAGAGCCGGGGGCCGATACATTCTCCCTCAGCACGCGAACGCCGCGCGCACGGACCAGCAGGGAATCACACTTGGCGGATCCGCAGCAGCGCAAGACGATACTCGTCGTCGAGGACAATACGGACGAGTTGATGATCTATACCACGCTCCTCAGTTTCCGCGGCTATTCGATCCTCGCCGCCGCAACGTTCGACGATGGGATCACGGTGGCTACGGCACAGCAGCCGGACCTCGCGATAGTCGATGTCAGCCTGAACGATCCGCAGCAGCGCGATGGCTGCGACCTGGTTTGTGCGCTGCGCGATGACGAACGCACCCGCGACATCCCCGTCATCGCCCACACCGCGTTCGCCGATGTCTATCACGACAATCTGAGCCGGCTCGGCTGCGCCTCGATCATTCGCAAGCCGTCCAGTCCCACCGTTCTGCTGGATGCCATAGAGGCGCTGATCGGACCCGGGAGAAGTGGCGAGTTGCCGGGAACGGCGGGTCTCGAGGCCGGCGAAATCTGAACGTCTGACCGCGGCGGTGACCGCGGCCCCAGGCGCGAGTGCCGCCCACCGCAAGCCGACCGATATTAGTGCGACCGGTGCGAGCGCGGCCCGGTGCGAGCGCGGTCCGGTCAGGGTGCGGG
>JAGTUV010000313.1 GCA_018224305.1 Gemmatimonadota bacterium | reverse complement strand
CTAGCGCGGGTGATCCTCGACGACCCGGCGCTCGTGCGTGGACGCACGGTGCTCGATTTCGGAGCGGGCGGCGGAGTGACGTCACTGGCGGCCGCATACGTCGGAGCGGCGTCGATCACCGCGAACGACATCGATGGATGGTCGCTGACCACGATCGACATCGCTTCGCGCGGGCAGGGACTCGAGGTGACTACCTTGCTCGACGACATCTGTGCGAGGCCCGCTCTCGTCGATGGGTACGAGGTGGTGCTGTGCAGTGACCTGGCGTACGAGCGGTCGGAGGCGCCGAGGCAGCGGGCAGTGCTCGAGCGGGCCGCTGCGGGAGGGGCGACGGTGCTGGTCGCGGACGCCGGGCGGACGTATTTCGACGGAGAGGGGATGAGCCTGATCGCATCCTTCGTCGTGGGCGTGCCTGTCGATCTGGAAGGCGTTCCGGAAAGAGAGGCGCGGGTGTACCGGCGTTCAATCAGAATGCCTCCCGCGCCTTCAGATTCGCCATGATCTCCTCACGCGTAAACCAGACGGGCTTGAGTTCCTTCCGCGCATAGAGCTCGAGCTGGTCCGTCCGGTGTGGCGACCCCGGCTGACTCGCGTTTCCGTATCCCAGAAGCGAACGGGCCCGAAGGGGCGAAGTAAACTCGACGGCGAATACGTATGAATCACCCGAAGCGGCAACGAAGCGCGTGCTGTCACCCGGCACCGGCTGGAATCCCGTGACGCGAAACACGCCCGCGTCATCCGGCCCGCCGTTCGCCGGCAGGTCCAGTGAGTCGCGGCGCAGCCGGTACACCTCGCCCCACGGGACCGCGAGGGATCCGTAGCTGGCGCGCACGCGTTGCGCGACCACGCCGAGCAGTGCCACAGCACGGCGCGGATCGGAGAGGCCGTCGGGTGTGGTGAGCGGCGCAGCGGGCGTCCATGGAATCTCCCAGGGGCTGCCGGACGGCCACTGCTCGCGCTGCATGGCACGGAAGTACTCGACGAAGAGCACAGCTCCGCGGCTGTCGGCGTCCGCATTGCGATCCCACTGCTCGAGCACCTCTGCTGCCGCCCGCGCATCGGCGTCGCTCGACTGCCGCGCGGCGGCGATGAGGTCGAGGAGGAAGTGATCGGCCGCCTCCATGCGCGTCGAATGCTTGTATGCTACGAGCTCATCGAACGTGATGCGCGAGTCCTCTTCGAGCATCCGTGCGGAACGTTGGGCGCGGAACGACATCGATGGCGGTGGCGCGATGTACGATGGGAAGAACGCCGGGTCCAGCTGCATCGGCAGTGTGGCGGTCCACGGCGGTTCGTTCGAGTTGTGAACCCAGGCGCTGCGCGGGTTGACGACGCGCGGCAGGGCCTGATAGCTGTGCGTGCCCGACCACAGCGTCGCGGACGTGTCACCGGCTACGATACCGCGCCAATAGCCCCAGTCCCCGCGTGAACGCATCGGCACGCGGCCGTTGAAGAGGTGCATGATGTTGCCGGTGCGGTCCGCGAAGATCGTAGTGAACATCGGCAGTTGCAGCTGCATCATCGCGCTCTCGAACTCCACCAGCCCGCGTGCGGTCATCATATCCCAGTACTGACGCATGAGATGCGGTGCGTCGAGGCCGGTCACGGCCAGCGCAATCGCAGCATTCTCCCGCTCGGCGATGATGGGGCCGTGCACGGAGCTGCGCACGCGCAGCGACTGATCGGTAATCGTGCCATTCGGCTGCCGCACCCGCAGGACCTGGTCCTCGACCGTCATCGCGCGCATCTCCCCGTCGAACAGGTAGTAGTCACCATTCGTCTGGAGTGCGTACAGGTCCGCACCATCGAACGTGTTTACGGTATGCGTCCAGGCTACGTTCGGATTGAACGCCACCACCAGCATGGGCAGGCCGACGAGTGTTGCACCGTACGCATCCATCCGGGGCGCGACCATGTGCGCCTCATACCACGTGAACAGGTCGCCCCACGGCAGATGCGGGTTCGCCAGCAGCATGGCCGTCCGATTGTCGGTCCGGTCGGGGCCGATCGCCCAGCCGTTCGAGCCCGGCACGCCCAGGGCCCGGCGTGCGCCCGTCGCCATGCCTGCATTTGCAACGAACGTGAAATTCAGCACCCGCTGCTGGTGTGCCAGTACATCCGTCGCCTGGATCGGCAATGCGCGGCGCACCGAGTCACCGATTGAATCGGGATGCTGCGCTGCGTACGCGTTCAACCCTGTCACGAATGCGTCGAGATACGCACGGATGTGCGCCGGCTGCTCTGCGAGCCATTGCTCGGCGCGGGCAGGGATCCCATTGGTTCTCACCCAGATGTCCGAGTCGACGAACGGCTCGCCCCAGTACTCCGCGGCGCGTCCGCGCGCCTGGCCGTACAGCGTGAGCAGCAGGTCGCCATGACTGCGCATCTGGGCCCAGCCCATGCCATAGAACAGCGCTGCGATATCCTGCGCGATGATGTGCGGCACGCCGTACGTGTCCCACAGCAGCTCGACACGCCCGGTATTCTGGAGCGGCGCGGCGACGACCGATACGACCGGTGCGGGCGGCGCCGGGGCATTGAGGAACGAACAGCCGCTGGCTGTCAGGAGGAGCGCCAGCGCTGCGGTACGTACGTGGAATGTGTTGTTCATGGCTCCATGTCTGCCATAGATGAGTTCACGCGGGGCGTGCGCGTGAGATGATCTCGAGTACGACTGTCGTAGCACCGTTGATCACGAACTGAGCGCCGATCACCATTACCAGAAGGCCCATGAGCCGTGTCATCACGTTCATCCCCGTCTGCCCCATCCGGCGCGTCAGCATGGGTGCTGCCGTGAGCGTGAGCCAGCAGATCGCGAGCACGAGCACTATCGCGACGTAGACGGCGGCCGAGTCGAGCACGGAGCGGGCCTGGCCGTTCAGTGCGATGACGGTGGTGATGGCACCGGGGCCGGCGAGGGTCGGCAGGCCGAGCGGGATAATGCCGACATCGTCACGGTGCGTGCTCTCGCTCTCCTCCTCCTCGGTCGTCTTCACACGCGATCGTCGCGCCTGCAGCATGTCCCAGCCGACGGCGAAGAAGAGGATGCCGCCTGCGACCTGAAACGCCTGTCGTGTGATGCCGAAGAATTCGAGGATGTACGTGCCGGCGAGAGCAAAGACGATCAGGACGCCGAACCCGGTCGTGATCGCGCGGCGGAGCGTCGCGCGCCGCTGCTCCTTCGTATACTGCGCGGTGAGGGCAACGTAGAGCGGTATCGCGCCGAGCGGGTTGACGATCGCGAGCAGCGACGTGAACGACAGTATGGCGAACTGCAGTGTCACTTGCGGTCCCTCGCAATGCACTCGATCTCGACGCGCGCGCCGAGCGGAAGACCGTTGACGCCGACCGCGGATCGTGCGGGCGGGGCCGTGTCGAAGAAGCGGGCGTAGACCGCGTTCATGGCGTCGTAGTCTCGCATGTCCGCGAGGAAGACGGTGCACTTCACGACGTCGGCTGGCGTGAGGTCCGCTGCGGCGAGGACGGTGCGCACGTTCTCGAGCGCCTGTTCGGTCTCGGCGGCCACGCCGCCGGCCGCGAGCTCGCGTGTTCCGGGGCGCAGCCCGATCTGCCCCGAGAGAAATACGAGGCCGCCGGAACGGACGGCGGGAGAGTAGGGTGCGAGTGTTGACGTGCCGGGCGGTGCGATGACCTCACGGGCTGGCGCCGTACCGGCGCTGGCGCACGCGCCCGCCAGTGCACAGATCAGGACGGGCATGCCGGCCCATCTCACGATCGCAGGATTCCTACGGCCGGCGACTGGCATGGCTACCTCGGTGGGTCGAGTGAACATGGCAGCAGGGTACGCAACCGCGGAAGGTCGATATTGCCTCCGCTCAGGACCACCGCAACGCGCGAGTCCGCCGGCACGGACACGGTGCCATCCAGGAGCGCCGCGACGCCGGCCGCGCCGGCCGGCTCGACGAGGAGCTTGCAGCGCTCGAGCAGAAACCGCAATGCGTCGGCGATACTTTCGTCAGAGACGGTGACCACGTCATCGACGGTCGCGCGCACGTGCTCGAGTACGTGTGGTCCGGTCATGGGCGCGCCAAGACCGTCCGCGATGGTGTCGACCCGCTCCAGCCGGACCGGATGGCCCGCGTCGAGTGCCCGGCGCAGTGCAGGCGCGCCCATGGGCTCGACGCCGATGATACGGGCCCGCGGGCGCAGCGCGCGCACTGCCGTTGCAACGCCGGACAACAGCCCGCCACCGCCAACCGGAACAATGACGACATCGAGATCGGGAATGTCCTCGCACATCTCGGCGCCGACCGTACCCTGGCCAGCGATGATCGCCGGGTCGTCGAACGGATGCACGAGCGTGTAGCCGTGTTGCGCACGCAGTTCCTCCATGCGCGCGAACGCGTCGAACACGTCGCCATGCAGCACGATGTCGGCACCATACTCGCGGCACGCAGCGACCTTTGCGGGCGATGCATGCTCCGGCATCACCACCACCGCGCGCACACCCTCCTGCGCCGAGCCCCACGCGACCGCCTGCGCATGATTGCCGGCCGACACCGTGACCAGGCCGCGCTCTCGTTCATCCGTTGTGAGACTGTGTAGACGGTTGAGTACGCCGCGTGCCTTGAATGAGCCGGTGCGCTGGAATGCCTCCACCTTCAGCAGGGCCGTCGCACCGATGCGCCTGCCGAGCGTGCGGGACCCGAGCACGGGCGTGCGGTGCACGCGCCCGCGGAGCATCTCCTGCGCCTTGCGGATGTCCTGAATGTCGATCACGAGGGAATGGTACGGCCGAAACGGGGGCGCGTGCCAGAGGGTCAGGACAGGTTCATGCGGCCGGGCGAGAGCACACGCGCCTAGGCCTCGATCAGTTCCCACTCGCAGTGTTCCGCACCCTCTGCCAGGCAACAGGTGTGGCGGACACGCCGCGGCTTCCCGGTCGACAGTAACAACTGTTCCTCGATCAGGCCTGTGACCAGGGTGCAGCCCAGGCCGGACCCATCGAGCTGCGCGGGCACGCAGTCCGCCACCCGGATGACGAACGGCTTGTGAGTGCTGATCGAATCGCCGAGACGCAGATTGCGGAGCGCGCGGCCCACGATCCGGCGGGCTGACCGGAGCCCGAGACGTGCCGGGGCGCGGTGCAGCACGCGGGTCCACAGGCCGGGAGCACGGCGGAAGTGCCAGCGCGCCACACGCTGACCGGTCTCGCGCAGGATGGGCTCGGCGTCCGGCCGGCGCATCACGAGACGGAACAGGCTCATCACCTCGTCGACGGGTACTGCACGGCCGGCCTTGCGGGCGCCTTCATAGCGGAAGATCTGCGTCTCGATGACGCCCGTCAGGCCGAGGCGCCGCGGCAGGCTGATGGAGAGATCCTCGTCCTCCAGCACTTCGCCGGGGCGGTCGTGAGCACGAACGGACTCGAGCAGTGCGAGCGGAAACGCCGCGGCGACGTGACCGTCGAATCGCACATTCAAATTTGCTTCCTGGCTTGCCATCCAGCCTTCTCCAAAAGGAACACCGCCCCTGCGGCAACGGCGCGATGCAGCGGCGCGACAATGTACAGCCCGGCGCTCGGCCGGCCAGTAGCGGTGGGGCAGGAATCGGGCCCGCATCCTGCGTTGGCGGAGGATGGCACCGCAGCACGTTTTCAGGTCAAGCGAGGCGACATGGTCGATCACAACTGTGTATTCTGCCGTATCATCGGGGGCGAGGAAATGGTCAGCCTGGTCCATGAGGATGACCGGACACTGGCATTTCTGGATATCCAGCCGATGAGCAAGGGGCACACGCTGATCGTGACGAAGGATCATCACGAGACGCTGTTCGACATGCCCGAAGAGCTGGCCGCGCACTGTCTGATGGTGGCGCGCCGCATCGCGCCGGGCATCCAGCGTGCCATGGGCGCGCAGGCGCTCAACATCTTCAGCGCGAACGGGAAGGCCGGTGGTCAGGATGTGCCGCACTTCCACTTCCATCTCATTCCAGTGCGTGAAGGCGAACCGTTCGCACTCCAGCTGCCGATGCCGGATGCGCCGATACCGTCGCGCGCGGAACTCGACATCACCGCGGCGCGCGTGGGTCGCGCGATTCAGGAATCCGAGGTCGTGGCGGCCTGAGCGAGGCCGCCGCGCTACGTTCGTTCCGGCGCCAGGCAGTCAGTCTCTTTTCCTGCGCGTGCGCCGCGGCTACGTTGTCGCGCATGCGTCGATACCCTCCATATGACCCACCTGAATACGTCGGCTGGGTGCCCGACCCGAAGCTCGTGGACGAGTTCCGGGAGAGGGCGCGCAGCGACGCGGCGCGCGCGCGCATCATTGATGATCTCGCTGAGAAGGCACTTCTCGATCTGTATGCGGGAATGGTCCGTTTTCGGCTGCACGACATTGCGCTCAAGCGGTGGGTCCGACGCGGCGTCATCTCGAAGGCGTGGCTGGGCACTGGCGAAGAAGCGGTCACGGTAGGGTGCGTTCACGCGCTCGATCGTGACCGCGATGTCGTCGCGCCGATGATCAGGAACGCCGGTGCGTTCCATGAGATGGGCATGGCGCTGCCACGCATATTCGCCGGGTACCTCGGTACGGGCGATGGTCCGAATGGCGGGCGCGACGGCCACTTCGGTGATCTCGAGCACGGCGTGCTCCAGCCGATCTCGCACGTCGGCGACATGGTGCCCGTGGCGACCGGTCTGGCGCTCGCGTTCCAGCAGCGCGATGAAAAGCGCGTGGCGCTCACATGGGTGGGTGACGGCGCGACGAAGACGGCTGCAGTGCACGAGGGCTTCAACCTGGCCGGTGTGCTGCGCGTGCCCGTGATCTTCATTCTGCAGAACAACCAGGTGGCCCTGGGCACGCGTCTCGACCAGCATCAGGTCGGCGGCTTCGATGCGTGGCCGGCCATGTACGGTCTGCGCGGCGCGTTTGCCGATGGCAACAACGTGCTGGACGTGTATGCCGCGACCAAGCTGGCGGCCGACCATGCCCGTGCTGGCGGCGGTGCGACTCTGCTCGTCGTGGAGACGTTCCGCATGGGCGGCCACGCGACGCACGACGAAGCGGAGGCGCGCAAGACCTTCGGTGCGGACCTCTTCGAGCGATGGGGCCGTCGCGATCCGATCGGACTGTATGAGGAACACCTCGTGCAGCAGGGTATCACGAGGGACCGGCTCGGTGCAGTGGAGGAGCAGGTCACGCAGGAAGTCGACGCCGCGGCCGAGGCCGCGCTGGAGGACCGGGATGGGCGGTCACCCGCGCCCGCCGGCGCGGAATACGACGGTATCAGTGCCGGCGTTCGGCAGCCGGGCCTCGCCGCGCGCATGAACGGTGCGCTCTAACCGAGCGGTGCCGGTATGACTTCGAAGCAGCAGGATTTCCTACTCGATAAAGAGGAACCGATGACAAACCGTGAGTTCGAGATGCCCCAGCACCGTCCCGACCCGATGGAGGATCCCGATCCGGAGCACCCGGACCACGAGCCGTCGCCCGAGCGCGATGATTCGCCGCGCGTCACACCGACCGTGCTCACCGAAGACACGCGCAACCTGCTGTTCAAGGCGCGCACGCTCATCATCAGTGGTGAGGTGAATCAGAAGCTTGCCGCCAACGTCATCGGCCAGTTGCTCGCGATGGACTCGCAGTCGAGCGAACCGATCACCATCTACATCAACTCGCAGGGCGGACACGTCGAGTCCGGCGACACGATCCATGACGTAGTGCAGTACATCCGCTCGCCCGTGCAGATGGTCGGCACCGGCTGGGTGGCGAGCGCGGGTGCACTCATCTATGTCGCGGTGCCTTCGGACCGTCGCTTCTCGCTGCCTCACACCCGCTACCTGCTGCATCAGCCCGCGGGCGGTGCTCGCGGCAGCGCTGCCGATGTCGAGATCGAAGCGCGCGAGATCCTGAAGATGCGCGAGCGCCTCAACCGCGTGTTCGCCGAGAGCACGGGTCAGACGGTGGAGCGCATCGAGGACGACACCCGTCGCAACTTCTGGCTAAGCGCCGAGGAGGCCGTTGAGTACGGCCTCGTCGGCAAGATCATCCGTCACATGGATGAGCTCACCTGAGCAGATCCGTGCGCTGGATCTGCGCGGCTCCCGTGCGATGGGCCGCGAGACGCAGCGGCATGAGCGGGTTGGTGCGACCCGCGGTAGACGGGCCTTGATCAGGCCGGGTCGACCGTGTCGAGGAACTGCTGGAGGATGCCGTAGGTCAGGCCCCAGATGACGTAGTCCTCATACGTCAGGGATGGGAAGCGAAGCGGTCCTCCATCGCCGACCACCAGGATCTCGGAGGCGGCTTTCCGGTCGCGGAGTGCCTCGATCGGCACCCAGAAGGCCGCCTGCACCTTCCGCGGGTCAGGCGTCGCCGTGGTGTCCGGCGGCACGGCGAGGACGAACGGGGCGATGAGGACAGGCGGGAGGAGGGGCGACGACGGAGCGACCTCATCGAGCGCGCCTATGAACATACCTGCGACCTTTGCATTCACGCCCACCTCCTCGAGCGTTTCCCGGCACGCCGTAGCGAACAGATCGGCGTCCGCACGGGAGCGGCGGCCGCCGGGTAGCGCGACATGGCCGGACCACGGGTCGCCATGCAGTTCCGCCCGGCGGATGAGC
This sequence comes from Gemmatimonadota bacterium, assembly GCA_018224305.1. GTDB lineage: Bacteria > Gemmatimonadota > Gemmatimonadetes > Longimicrobiales > RSA9 > SH-MAG3. The sequence continues at coordinate 5,346 of JAGTUV010000313.1, read as the reverse complement.
AGGACTTCCAGGGACTGGCGCGGGCGGACCAGCAGGGCGACGGCGGCCTCCCTCTGATCGGGCGTGCGGCGAGCGGCAGCGGCCGGCCTCGCCTCGAACGTCCGGCGCAGCCGTGCAATGCGGGCGTCATCGAGCATACCGGAGATTAGCACTGCGGAGCATTCGTGTGCGAGGCGTGTATCTGGAAGTGTGGGTGCGAGCAATGAATTGCCTGGCCGTCGCGAGCGAGTGCTGAGACGGGACCGCTTCCGATGTGTGTACTGCGCGGGCACGTTCGAGCCGGCTGATCTGACGCTCGATCACGTGGAGCCGCGCATGCGCGGCGGTGATGACTCCGAGGGCAACCTCGTCGCGGCGTGCCGGCCGTGCAACGAGCTGAAGGGTGGACTGGCAGCGTGGTCGTTTCTGGCGCAGCGCCCGGAACTCCGTGCGAACTTCCTGAGCGCGGCGGAGACCTGTGACGCGAGTGAGGCGCGGCCGGTATGGGCCCGGCTGCTGCGTGCGATCCGCCAGGCGGCGGAGAAGGCGGTGTGATGTGACCTGACGGCAGCCGTGGCCGTCTGAGAAGAGGTGCGGTTCGAGTTCCTGGAGTACCGCAGACAATACCGGAGAGACGAAGTTCGATGTCGAACGTTCGACGCCACCTGATTCTGATCGCGCTGGCCAGCGCCGCTGCATTCTCCGGATGCGGCCGGCCTGAGCACGCCGGTCTCGCGCCGGATGTGCGGCGTGAGCTGGAACTGGGTCGTGCGACGTTCAGCAACTGGGTGGAGAGTGCGCGCGGCGGCACAGTGCCGTCCGATGAAGGAATCATCGGACTCGGCTACGCCGAACGGCTGCGGCTCGGCCTGGGCAGTCCGTTCCGCCTCGTGGAGACGGCGCTGCGCGATCCCCGGCTGCCGGAGCCCGTTCGCCGCGAGATCGCGTGGGGATTGCTCGCGCTGATGCTGTCTGGCGAAAGCTACGAGATCGACCCCATCGTGCTGGATCGAGCGGGTGTCGGCAGCGTGGCCAGCTGGCCGGGCCTCGGCCGTCATCACCTGAAGCTGATCGAGAGTGCCGTTAGCGAGTCGCGCGATCCGCGGGCCGGTGAGCAGGCCGTGCGGCTGGCATACCAGCTGGCAGCGATGGAAGGCAGTCTGCCGGTGCAGGCGCCGCTGCACGCGACACGTGCGGCTGCAATGGTCCGTGACCGTGAACTTGCGCGTGCCGATGTGGCGCGGCTGCTGCGTTCGGCGGAAGTCGTGCAGGGCGACCCGCTGGGGGCCGTCTCACGGTGGCGCTCGGAGCGGTGGCTGCGTGTCGAGAGTCCAGGCCTCACCGCCACGACGGAGGAGGCGGAGCGCGAGGCGCTGGAGCTGGCACCACGACTTGCGCAGACCCTGCGGACGCTGCGTCCGCGCCTGGGCGATGTCACGGCACGCCGGCAGGCGTCGCCTGATGTCAACGCATCGTACCTGACACCTGCGGTCGCTGTGCGACTCGCGGAAATTGCGGATTCGACGAACATGCCGCCGCAGGCGCCCATCGTCATCGCGAGCCGCACGTACAGCCTGGAACTGCTCGAGCAGCCGTGGCTGACCGATGTCGAGCGATCGCGACGCGTTACGCTTGCGGGGTCCGCCGATGAAGAGCGGTTCGTGGCAGCATACGCGCAGCTGGAACGTCACTCGCCGGTCGATGCGGCGCCATCACTCGCTGCGGTGTGGGCCGCGATAGCACTGCGGCCCAGTGCGCAGGAGCCCGTGTGGTTCCCGGGCTTCGATGGACCGACCGCACGGGAACTGGAAGAGCGCTACGGCCTGGCGTCAGTCCGCTTCGCCGACGGCGTGCCCGCCGAGTGGCGGCCCTACTTCCGTTCCCGCTTCGAACGCGCTGTGCAGGACATGCAGCGTGTGCTCCCTGCACTCGACCTGCGCGGTCTCACTGTCCGCTTCTCCGACCTCGAGCGCGCCGGCACACTCGCCATGCACGATCCGAAGACGCGCATGCTCATCCTGCCGCCCGGCAGTTCCGCGGGAACCGTTGCGCACGAGGTCGCGCACGATCTCGACTGGCAGGTTGCACTGCGTCGCTACCGTGTTCGCGGCGACTATGCGAGCGACCGCGCAACCCGCGGCGGGAACGACCGCCTCGCCGCCCGCGTCCGCGATCTCAGTCGCAGTGCAGCACTGGATGTCGCCGGAGACCGCGGCGTGCACGCGCGCCGGCCAGCGGAGAACTTCGCACGCGCCGTCGACTGGTTCGTGGCAGCGTCACTCGCATCGCAGGGGCGCTCCAACGGCTACCTGTCGTCCGTTCAGGACCACGTGCTCACCGGCTATGGCACGGTGCGGCCGCCCGACATCACTGGTCTTGGCGGTGATGCTCTCATCAACATCCTCGATGACGTCGCTCCGCTGTATCCGGAGACGCGCGAATGGTTTCTCAAGACGTACGGCAGTGCGCGGGTGCAGAACTCAATGGATCTGATCCGCAGCATGGCGGACGTCGAACTGCCCGAGCCTGCGGCCGCAGGCCTGCTCGCCAGCGCCGACAACCGCAACGTCACAACGGCTCTGGCCGCGCTCGTCGATGCACGCACCCGCGGCTTCGCCGCGATCGATGAATGGATCTGCCGCGCACCCGCCGGCGCACACAACGAGCAGCTCGAGCAGCTGCGCCGCCGTCTGGTCGCAGAGGCCGCCGCCGCCCGCGCGCGCGGCGTCGCCCTTCAACACGCGCAACGGCTGCACGGCGACGAGGGTGCGCGCTGGGTTGCATACCAGCTCTACGGCGGGCCTTGGCCGCGCCAGGAACTGGAGGATGGCATGGAGGAACTGCTGGCAGGCCTGGTCGCGGAGGCGCGTCAGGTCGAGCGTTTTGAGGTCAGGCCCGTCGTGCAGTCGTTCGAGCTGCTGAGGGCCCCCGCCAGTTGCGCGCCCCGCTTCTAGACGCCCGGTACGTTTGCACCCCAGATGATCTTGTGGAGCTGGATCTGGTAGCGGACGGGCAGCCGGTCCTCGAGGATCCAGTCCGCAAGCTGACGGAAATCCATGCTCTCCCACACCGGTGACATCAGGAGCGCGCGCAACTCGCCGGCCGCGACCTTCACGTCGAGGTGTCGCTCGCGGATCACCTCGCGCGCCCACTCGTAGTCGGTGCGGCTCGCGACGACGAACTTGATCTCGTCGCGGTGGGTGAGGTGATCGAGATTCGACCACAGGTTGCGTGCGGACTCGCCGGAATCGGGGCACTTGAGGTCCATGATGCGGTGGGCACGCGCGTCGAGCGGAGCGACATCGATGGCACCTGACGTCTCCACCAGCACCGTGTATCGGAGATCGAGCAGTCGCGTCACGAGGATGAACGCGCTGCGGTGGATGAGCGGCTCGCCACCCGTGATTTCGACAACACGCGTGCCGATCTCATCGACGCGCGCGACAATGTCATCGAGAGTCATGCGTTCGCCGCCGTGGAATGCGTATCCGGTGTCGCACCACGTGCAGCGCAGCGGGCAGCCGGTCAGACGCACGAACGTGCACGGCAGCCCCGCCCATGTGCTTTCGCCCTGGACGGAATGGAAGATCTCTGTGACGCGCAGGAAGTCGCGCGCGCTGTCGACCGGCTCGTTCATGACACGACCAGAATGGGCTAGTGTGCCTTCCGGCCGAAGAGGAACCGGAACGGCGATTCGCGCAGCACTGCGTTGACGACGAACATCGCGTTCGCCGGCCGCTCCGCCATGCGTCGCATCAGATACGGGTACCACGCCTCTCCGAACGGGACATACACCCGGAGATTGTACCCCTCAGTGATCAACTGGTTTTGGAGGTCCCGGGCGATGCCGTAGAGCATCTGGAACTCCCAGCCGGACGGGGGCAGCTCGTGACCGGCAGAGTACTCACGCGTGGCGCGGAGCATGGCCGGGTCATGCGTGGCGATGCCGGGATAGTTCCCGTCCGACAGCAGCCTCTTCATGATATCAATAAAGTTGCGGTCCACCTCGGCTTTCGGCTGGAACGCATGCTCTTCAGGCTCATTGTACGCCCCCTTGCACAGCCGTACGCGTGCGCCGAGGAGGTTGGCCTCGGTGGCGTCGTGCTCCGAACGGCGCAGGTACGATTGCAGGACGATGCCCGTGTTGCGGTAGCCCTTCTCCCACAGGTACCGGAAGAAGTCCAGCGTGCGTTGCGTGTGCGGCGTGCCCTCCATGTCGAAGCGAACGAAGAGATCGTGCCCGCGTGCGACATCTAGGACGCGAATGACGTTGCCGCGCAGGAACTCCTCGTCCCAGTCGCTGCGGTTCTCGGGCGTGGCGTGCTTTGGCGGACGCGGCCACAGGGACCGGGATGCAGAGTTCTCCGCCGCGATCGCCGCGCCGCTCGCGCCACCGCCGCCACCACTGCCGCCACTACTGACGCCACTACTGCCGCCACGACTGCCGCCACGACCCACACCGTCAACGCCGCCGCCACCTTCATGCTCGCGCTGGCTGAGCCTGACGTCCTGGCCCATCTGTGTCAGCTTGAGCGAGACGTTGACCTTTTCGCGAAGGTCAGGGTCGGAGGCGATGCGTTCGAGCAGCGTGATGTAGGTGTCGGCGGCCGCGACCGCTTCTGCGCGCGTCCTTACGGACTCGCCAAGATAGTCGAGCGATACGAAGAAGCCGCTGGCGACCAGGTCGCGGGCGGCATTCAGGCCATCATCGATCGTCTCGCCTGCCACGAACCGGCGCGACATTGTGCGCGCGCCCGGCGCCGTCAACGACAATCGGCGAGCGAATGCGTTATCGCTCAGGAAAATGAAGAAATCGCGAAGCAAGTGTTCAGTCCTCCAGCGCCGCAATGCGGCGCGCTATGGCGGCATCCAGTTCCGCCCTGACTTCGTATAGCGACAATTCCATTGCAGCGCGTCGCGCGTCCTCCTCGGTGGCTGCACGCGCGACGTCGCCGGACTCGACGTGGTCCATGATGCCCGCGCCCGTTGCAGCCCAGCGTATGAAGACGAGGAACGCGGCGTACGGAGGCGTCTGCGCGGGATCGTGCTCGACATCGACGTCGACCGTATATGGCTGACCGTCCGCCCCCTCGAACGCGGGTGCCCGGGTATGCTCGCCGACGTACCCGGCCAGCGTCATGTCTTTCGCGTCTTCCACCTCGGCGCCGGTCAGCGAGCCGATCAGGTCCGGCTGCTCCTCGTCATCCTCGTCGGGCAGGTCGAACAGGGCGCGACGCTCGAGATCCTCGTAGAGGGGCGAGTGGCGGTTTGGTTCGTCGTCTTTCATGGGGGAAGGTTGGGAGGTAACGTGCAGGCGAGCAAGTGGTTGACGGCTGGATTGCGGGCTTGACGGCGGATGGTGGCGGG
>JAGTUV010000312.1 GCA_018224305.1 Gemmatimonadota bacterium | reverse complement strand
CTGCCGGCCGCCGGACCGGGGTCGGTCGCCACGGCGGCCGCCAGTTCCGCCGCGCGGAAGATTCGCCTGCTGATCCTCGGCGGAACGGGCTTCATAGGACCCCATCAGGTGCGCTACGCGGTCGAGCGCGGCCACGACGTGACCATCTTCAACCGCGGCCGCAGTGCCGGCATGTTCGACGGGGTGGAGGAGGTAACGGGGGATCGCGCGGTCGGCGACTACGCGGCGCTGCGCGGACGCACGTGGGATGCAGTGATCGACAACTCCGCTTCATCCGCGACTGCGCCGCAGTGGGTGCGCGAGGCGTCCGCGGCACTCCGTGACTCCGTTGGACAGTACATCTTCATCTCCACGCGCTCCGTGTACAGCGATCTCAGCATGGTTCCGGCGACGATCGATGCACCGCTGCTCACGCCGGAGACCACGCCCAACTGGAGCGAAGGCCGGCCCTATCCCTACGGCCTCGCGAAATCACTGGCTGAAGCGGAAGCGCGGGCGGCGTTCGGCGATCGCACGACGATCGTGCGGCCGGGCCTCATCGTGGGCCCGGGCGATCAGACGGACCGGTTCACGTACTGGCCGGTACGCATCGACCGTGGCGGCGAGATACTCGCGCCGGGTGACGGTGAGGATCGCGTGCAGGTGATCGATGTCCGGGACCTCTGCGAGTGGTGCGTGCGCCTGGCCGAGCAGCGAACGTTCGGCACGTTCATGGGAATCGGCCCTCAGAACGGGCGTTCCATGGCCGAGTTGCTGTACGGCATTGCCGCAATCACGACCACGCCGCTGTCCTGGAAGTGGGCGCCATACGAGTTCCTCCAGCAGCACCGCGTCCGGCCGTATGCCGAGATGCCCGTGTGGCGGCCGGCGACGCCCGGCTACGAGGGGTTCGCCCGCTTCGATCTGTCACGCGAGGTCGCGGCCGGCCTCACGTATCGCTCGCTCGCCGATACGGCCGCGGCAACGCTCGAGTACCATTACTCCCGCCCCGCCGAACGCCAGGCGGAGTTGCGTGCAGGACTGACTGCGGAGCGCGAGGCGGAAGTCCTGAGCGAGTGGAACGCCGTCTGGCGAATGTGATGCCTTGAGAAGTGGCGGCGAGTCGGAGATTGCGTCTCTCACGCAGACGCTCATCGGCCGGGATAAGGACCTGGCGGTGCTCTTTCCGTACCTCGACTCGGCTGCCGCCGGATCCGGTGGAACGATCGTCCTCATGGGTGCGGGCGGCGTGGGCAAGACGCGCCTCGCGGAAGCGGTCGCGGACGAGGCGCACCGACGGAAGTTCCGCGTCGCGACCGGTCGCGCCTTCCGCGTGGAGACCGGCGTACCCTACGCCCTGTTCTCCGATGCCTTCATTCCGGTCATCCGTGACCTGGACCCCGCCTCACGTGCGACACTGACACGCGGAGCCGAGTCGGAACTGTCTGTCGTGCTGCCCGCTCTGGGTGCCGCACGGCCGCAGGCCTCCCGACCGCAGGGTGATGACCCGGCGGAGATGCGAACCCGGCTGCTCTGGACTGTAGCCGAGTTCGTGCGTTCCCTCTCGGCCCGTCAGCCGCTGCTGCTCCTGCTCGATGACGTGCACTGGGCAGATCTTTCCTCGCTCGAGCTGCTGCACTTCCTCGCACGCCAGACCGCGCAGTCGCGCGTGCTCATCGTGTGCACATACAACGCGACGGAGCGCGAGCTGCGGCCGGAACTGCGATCGATGGAGCAGTCGCTGCTCTCCCTCGGCGTCGCTCATGTTCACACCGTCGAGCCGCTCACGCGCGCGGCAACCGGCCAGCTCATCAGCCAGCTGTTCGGCCCCGCCGATGACATCATCCACGAGTTCGCAAGCCTGCTCTACGGCTGGACGCGCGGCAATGTGTTTTTCCTTCGCGAGACGCTTCAGTCGCTCGTCGATTCCGGTCGCCTGCACCGGCGTGACGACGGTCACTGGATGGGTTGGGAGTCAGCCGAACTGGAGTTGCCCGGCAGTATCCGCGAAGCGTTGACTGCACGCTTCGGGCGATTGTCCGCAGCGGCCCGGTCCGTCGCTGACACCGCCGCGGTCATCGGTACCCGCTTCAACCACGAGGTGCTGCGCTCCGTTGCGCACGTGCGCGACGATGACCTGCTCGAGGCCATCGATGAACTGCGCCGGCTCCATATCGTCGCTGAGACAGTCACAGCCGGCGAACTGCGCTACGATTTCGTGCACCCGTTGCTGCGCCAGGTGCTCTACGGCGAACTGGGCACCGCACGCTGCCGGCTCATTCATGGTGCCGTCGCTGAAGACCTCGAGTATCGCTACCGAGGCGACACGGCGGCGCACGCCGACGAGCTCGCGTTCCACTATGCCCGCGCAGGTGCGGACGCACTCGCCCCCAAGGCGCTACAGTACCTGCACGCTGCCGGCCGCCACGCGTTCGATCGGTTTGCCGACCGCGAAGCACTCGATTACCTCCGTCTCGCACGCGACCGCTGGACACCGGACTCGACCGTACCGCGAAACGCGCTCACGGCCGACCTCGCCCGCGTGCTCCAGCGGCTTGGCGACTACGATGCCGCCATCGTCCTGTGGCGTGAGATGCTCACGCCCGATGTCTCACCGCCAACCGCCAGCCCCACCGGCACGGGTGCGACATCGACATCCGCTAACACCGCAGCCATACACCGCCGCCTCGGGCAGGCACACTACTGGAGCGGACGCTTCGCGGATGCGCTCGACCATTACCGGACGGGCATCGATCTCGTCCAGGACACCGGCGGCGCCGACGAGGCCGCCCTCCGGCTCGCCGCCGGTGTTTGTCTTCAGGAACTCGGCCGTGCCGCAGAAGCAGGACGGGAGATCGAAGGTGCACGAGTGATCGCCGAGAAGGTCGGCGACACGGGGCTGCTCGCGCGCACACACCGGTCACTGCTCCTGCTGCGCATCTGGACCGGCCCGCCTGATGAGGCGCGCCTTCACGGCGCTCGCGCCGCGCAGCTTGCGCGCGACAGCAGCGATGCCTCCAACGAGTTCTACTCCGAATGGGGCCTCGCGGTGCTCGAGGGATTGACCGGCCATACCGAAGCCATGGCCCGACACCTCGCCGTGACCGAACGCATCGCCGAACGACAGCGCTCTCCGCTCCTGCGACTGTGGACGGCCGAACTGTCGATCGAACTGGCGGCCGCCCTCGGCGAGTGGGAGCGTGGCATTGCCATTGGTGAACACGCCATCGCCATGGCCCGCTCGCTGAATCAGCGCACGATGCTGCCCCGGTTGCTCGTCTGGACCTCGCTCATTCACCTCCATCGCGACGACGTGGACATTGCGAAGGCGTACATCGATGAGGCGTGGCAGTCCAGCCATGCCGGTGCCGCCGATAGCGGGCCGGTCGACGTGCACACCGTGGTTCCGGCTCACATCGGACGCGCAGCGTACCATGTCGTAACGCGTGACTTCGCTGAGGCCATTCGCGTCTGTCACCGCGGGCTCGCCATTGCAGACCGCACGGGCTATACGTTCTGGGCGATGCACCGGCTGCTGCCGCTTCTGGCCGAAGCGCATTGCCACCTGTGGGATGTGGAGGGCGCGCTCGTCGTCGAACGGCGCATTCGGCTCGAAGCGGAACGCCTCGGTCACAAGAGCGGACTGGCATGGGCCGACAGCTGCCGCGCCCTGGCCGTCTGGCTCGGCGGTGATCCTGCCGGCGCCACGCGCCTCATCCGTGAAGCGTGCGAGTCTCTCGAAGCCATTCCCATGCTTGGCGACGCCGCCCGCCTCCGCCGCCAGCTGGCCGGCCGCCTGGCCGAAACCGGCGATCGCGATGGAGCACTCAAGGAACTGCGCAGGGTGTACGACATGCTCGCCAGCATGGGTGCCGAGCAGGAGCTGACGAAGGCGCGCAAGATGTTTCGTGAGATCGATGCCAAGCCGCCTGCGCGTACTGCTGCCACTGGCATCGATGGCCTCACGGATCGCGAGATCGAGATCGCGCGCATGGTCGCCGACCGCAAGTCGAACAAGGCCATCGCGAAGGCGCTGGACATCGCGCCGCGCACCGTCAGCACTCACGTGAGCAACATCTTCCGCAAGCTCGAGGTCGAGAATCGCGGCGCCCTCGCCGACTACGTCCGGGACCGCGGTGTAGGCTGACGCCGGTCGCGCATTCACACGCGCTTCGCCATATTCAACGTTCAACCCCACATCCCCGTTCATCCACATCAGGATGGCACCGATGCACTTCCGTACCTCCCTGGTCGCGCTCACCGCCTTCGTCTGCGCCGCCGTACCAGCGGCCGGTCAGCTGGAGCCGTCCGCACTCCGAGCGCTGGACCACGACGCATACGACACCTGGAACCGCATCGGCGCCCAGGCCCTGTCGAACGACGGGCGATGGGCGCTGTTCGCCATCACCTCCGAGGCCGGTGATCCGACGCTCACCGTCGTCGATGTCGCGGGCAGCGCCCGGCATGTGATCGAGCGGGCCGAGGCGCCGCGCTTCGACGCCGGCAGCCGCTTCGTCGCGTTCACCATCAAGCCGTCCAAGGACGTGCTGAAGGAGGCACGACAGAAGAAGACACCGGCCGCACGCATGCCGCCGGACACGCTCGGCGTGCTCGACCTGCACTCGGGTACGGTCACCCGATCAGCACGGGTTCGCAGCTTCCGCATGCCGGAGAAGGCCGGCGGCTGGATTGCCTACCAGACGGGCCGCGACCCCGCCGCCACGCCGGATTCGGCAGCGACCGACAGCACTGCCGTGCCCGCGCCGGGCGCCGCTGAGCCGCAGCGAACCGAGCCGGGTGTCATGCCGGAGCCACCGGCCGGAGAGGCGCTGCCCGACACCGCGAAGGCTGCACCGGAACGGAAGCGCGAAGAGGGTCACCCCCTCGTGCTGCGCAATTCGTCCACGGGTGAGGAGCGGCGCATCGAGGACGTCGTCAGCTACTCATTCTCCGAGGATGGCGCGCGACTGCTCTTTTCCCGCTCCAACAAGGCCGGCGATGCCGATGGTGTGTACGCGATGGACACCCGCACGGGCGCCATCGCCACACTGCTCGCCGGCAAGGGTGAGTACCGGCAACTGACCATCGACGAGGCAGGCAGGCAGGTCGCTTTCATTTCAAACGTCGACGAGTTCGGGCAGCCGGACACGACGATCGCGCCAGCCTGGAAGCTCTACTACTGGGATGGGCGCGCATCCGGCGCGCGCATTATTGCGGCGCCTTCGTCGAGCGGGATTCCAGCCGGCGCGTGGATACCCGACAACGGCGCAGTCCGGTTCTCACCGAACGGACAGCGCATATTCTTCCCGACCGCACCCCGCCCCGCCCCGAAAGCGGTCGATGATGACGGCGAGGACAAGGTCGAGGTGGACATCTGGAACTGGAAGGATCCGCTGATCCAGCCGATGCAGCTGAGGCAGGCGGAGCAGGAGCGTCGCCGTACGTTCGAGGCCGTCGTACACCTGCGTGACGGACGCATCGTACAACTGGAGCGGTCCGAGATCCCGAGTGTTAACGTCGCGCAGCGCGGTGATGGCGATATCGCGGTGGGCACGTCGAACCTGCCATACCGCCAGGAGATCTCGTGGGGCGAATCCGGCAGTGACATCTACATCGTGGATCTGCGCACCGGCGCGGCTACCCGCATCCTCGAGTACAGCCGCGGCAACGCGTCGCTCTCGCCGGAGGGCCGCTACCTGACGTGGTTCGACGGTGAACAGCAGGCGTGGTTTGCCATGGACGTGCGCTCGCGCAGCATTGTCAACATATCCGAGCGCATCCCGCACCCGGTTCACAACGAGCTGCACGATTCGCCGTCGCTGCCGCGTGCACACGGCAGTGCAGGATGGACGACCGGCGACGCGCGCTATCTGGTATACGACAGTCACGATATCTGGGCCGTCGACCCCACCGGCCGCGCACAGCCGCGCAGCATCACCGAGGGCGTCGGGCGCCGCGACAATCTGCGACTGCGCTACGTCCGTCTGGATATGGAGGAGCGCGCCATCGACCCGGCCGCCGACATGCTCCTCTCCGCGTTCCATACGGGTACGAAGCAGGACGGCTTCTATCGCGATCGCGTGAACGGCACACAGCCACCGTCCCGGATTATGATGGCGGACAAGCGGTTCGGCACGCCCCGCAAAGCGCGCGACGCCACGACTGTCATGTTCACCCGCAGCGACTTCCGCGAGTTCCCGGATCTCTGGGTGACCGACCTGAACTTCGCCGACGCGCGCAGGCTGAGCGCTGCCAATCCGCAGCAGGCCGAGTATCGCTGGGGCGCCGCTACACTGGTGGAATGGCACTCCGCCGATGGCTCGCCGCTCCAGGGCGTGCTCTACAAGCCTGACGGATTCGATCCTTCCAGGCAGTATCCGATGATGGTGTATTTCTACGAGCGACTGTCCGACAACCTGCACGGCCACGTGATACCGGCGCCGGGCAGCTCCAGTATCAACATCAGCTTCTATGTAAGCCGTGGGTACCTGGTCTTCACACCGGATATCCCGTATCGCATCGGCTACCCGGGCGAGAGTGCGTTCAACGCCGTCGTCCCCGGCGTCCTCAGTCTGCTGGGGCGCGGCTTCGTCGATGCCGACCGCATCGGCGTGCAGGGGCACTCATGGGGCGGTTACCAGATCGCGTACCTCGTGACGAAGACGGATATCTTCCGTGCGGCGGAGGCGGGTGCGCCGGTCGTCAACATGGTGAGCGCCTATGGCGGCATCCGCTGGCAGACGGGCATGAGTCGCATGTTCCAGTACGAGAAGACACAGAGCCGCCTCGGCGGCACGCTCTGGGACGCACCCATGCGCTTCATCGAGAATTCGCCGATCTTCTGGGCGGACAAGGTCAACACCCCGCTGCTGATGATGCATAACGACGAGGACGGCGCCGTACCGTGGGAGCAGGGTATCGAGTACTTCGTAGCACTCCGCCGTCTGGGCAAGCCCGTCTGGATGCTCAACTACAACGGCGAAGCGCACGGGCTGACGAAAGCGGTGAATCGCAAGGACTGGACGATCCGCATGCAGCAGTTCTTCGACTACTACCTGCTCGATGCGCCGCCGCCCGTATGGCTCGTGGACGGCGTGCCCGCGACGGACAAGGGCAGGACTCTGGGCCTCGATCTCGTGACGGAACCGATTACGAACAATTGAAAACGGGCGGCCGGCTCATGACACGAGCCGGCCGCCCGCTGTTTCGCCTTGTGCCTTTCAGTAGCCCCGCGATCCGATCCAGCGCGCCACTCCCGCAACACTGTCCACCTGCGCATGCATCCGGCGCAGGCTCTCCGGCGCATCGCTGCAGCCGTAATCGTGCTCGACGGTTTTCTCCCGCCCGCTCATGCGCAGCGTGAGAATCACGCGCGGCGCGTCGGTGTGGTACGACCCGCACACCTTCGCGTCGTGCGTGTACCGTTCGGCCAGTTCATTGAAACCGCCCGCGACCAGCCCGTGCATCAGGTCGGCCGCCGCGGACGGTTCGACCGCCGCGGTTGAAACGCCGGTCACCTCGACGAACCGCTCACCGTCGAACGTCACCGTGCCGTCGGCAACGATCCGAACGCTGTATACGGGACACGTGCCGAAGCAGGGCAGCCGCTGCATCGCGATGTACGAGTCGGCGTCAACGACGGCCGACGGCGGATGCTGTCCATCAACCGCACCATTCTGCGCCGGGCTGCACGCGCCCGCACTGCAAGTCGAGGCGAACACGGCAGCCGTCGCGAGCCGCGGCCAGACGCTTCGGGCGCCGACCCCTGTCCCGCTCGAGCCGGCGTGCGAGCGCGCCCGACCCTGCGTGATGTCTGCGCTCATCGCCGCACCGGGATCCGGCGCACCGTGCTCGTCACTCCGTCCGACATGTTGATCTCGACCTCCGCTGCCGTTGTCGTCAACTGTGCATCGCCGCCGCGCGCAAACGAAATGATCTCGCCCGAACGTTCATCACGAACCATGAGCACCGGCATGCGCTCGGCATTCCATTGCAGCCGCACCCGGTCGCCATCACGAATCGCACGCACATCATCGCCCGCCCCGGCCGCAGGAATCCGCCGGCGTACTGCGTCGCCGCTGCCCGCGCCATGCAGCCGGATCTCCACCGGTGCAGATCCGCCCATGGCACTCAGCGGTATAGCGTACGCGAACAGGCGCACACCAGGCATGTGGTCGATCTCGTACGCATCGAACGGCACATCGAGAATCCTCGTGCCCTGCGCGTTCGTGCCCGTGACGCGGTACGGCCCGGCTGCGCGCGGCAGCGCCGGCTGTGCAGTGATCTCGAACGACGGCTCCAGTACCACGCCTTCCGGTGAGATACGGCCCCAGACGAGCAGCGTCCGCTCAGCAGATGCGCCGGCTCTCGACGATGCAGCGCCCGTGTTGGCCATCCCGCCGGCCGCCCCTGCCTGCGTGCCGCGGAAGAACAACACGGCCTCGTAGGTATAATCGCTGGACCAGATCGGCCTGCAGTAGGACATGAGATCGTAATGCGATTGGTTGTTCACAATCTGATTCGTGCGCATGTCGTACCCGTGATGACCCATCCGTCCGCCTTCATACGGATAGTTCTGATCGATCACGGATGGTCCGCCGCAGTCTACGTGGAGCCTCCCGAAGTTGTGACCCCACTCGTGGGCGAGCGTCAGTGCGCGCCAGTCAGTCCAGTCGACACCGATCGCAGCCCGCTGCCCGATGTAGCCAAGACCCGTGCCGCCCTGTGAATAGGCCGGCTTGATCACACCGTAGTAGTAGCGTTGCTGATCCTCAGCAACACGAAGCGCGTTGACCTCGCTGAGCAGCCGCACCCACACGCTGTCATACAAGCTGGGCAGAACACCCGTGAATGCATAGGGCGCACGAACATCGACATCGATGCCGGGCAGCGGATACAGCGCCTGCGCGTCCGTGACGTACGTGTCCATGTTCGCCGTGGTGACATCACCCTGCGTGCCGTTGCTCTGAACAACGGGAACCAGCCGCGCATGGAGGATGGCCGCAGCACGCACAGTCAGCGCGAGCGGCGTTCCGGACTCGGGGAAGTGGTTGTCCGTTTCGTCCGTTTCGGTCACATCGTTGTCAGGGTCCACATCGATCAGCATCGACATGCCCGGCTGAATCAGTGACCCGGGCAGCGAGACATTCCAGGTGGATGCGAGCGTGCCCTCGTCATGGTTGATCGGGACCGTCGTCGCAGGCGCCGGGATCGTGATCGTCTCGACGAGCGCACCGGCGTGGTAGATCCGCGCACGAACCGACGGTACGTCCGAGCTGATCGCGTTGCCGCGGGCGAACACGCGCAGCAGTCCGTCCCTCCCCGCTACCAGCGGAATCGATCCGTCCTGCCGCTGCACGGCCTGCGTGATGTACGCCAGCGGGATGTCCAGATTGAGGCCACCGGCGCTTTGCGCGTACACGACCGACACATTGGACGGAGAGTCCCATGCCACATTCACGTCCTGCATTTCCGGCGTCGGCACGTACACGGACGTCCCGTCAGTGACGAAGTTCGTCGTCAGCGCATATGTGCCGGGTATGAGTCCGGTGAGCACGGTCGATGCCGTGATGTGCCGTTCGAAGCGGTTGGGGCCGCGGATCCTGATGTCACTTCCGGTACCCTGTGGCAGGCCCGAGACATCGATCACCATGCTTCCACCGATGACATAGCTCGCGCGCAAGGTCAGGTTCGAATATGCGGTGAACGCATTGACGAGGAGGTACCAGTCGCCGGCGTCCGGCAGCAGTACAATGCACTCCTCGGTAGCGGTCGGCGAGGTGGACTGGCAATCGTTCACGGCCGCAGTCGGCAGACGCGCCTGGCGAACGTAGAGATCCGCATCACCGGGGCCGCCCGTCATCGTAATGTTCAGACGCGCGGCATTGGACGGCACCGTGATGCGGTAGTACCGGTCTTCGCCGCCTGCCGCACTGATGCCGCTCACGGCGGTGTCGTTCTGCAACTGGGTGACCGCGCTGGCCGGCAGCACCATCGCCGTGAAGACTACCTGTCCGCTGACACCGCTCGCGGATGCGGTCAGGGTCTGCTCACCAGCTGCCGACGGCGTCCACCGCGCGCCCGCTGCGCCGTTCACATCGGTAGTGTTGATTGCGGGGATGACCATGCCGACACCGGCCGTGAATGACACCGGGATGTTCGGCACGCCGTTGCCGTGTGCATCGTGAACGGCGACCACCAGTCCATCGCCCAACGGCAGGTCCTGCAATCCGGTCTGGTCGTTGCCGGACACGATCGATACGAACGCGGGCGGGCCTGCCAGCGCCATTGCCGTGACCACGACCGGCGCAACGCCGTCCACCGCTACCCTCATCCGGTTCTGACCCGGCACACTGCCCACCGTCCATTGCACCTGCGCGCGACCGGACCCGTCCGTCGTGCTGCCAGGTGTGCTCACCGTCCCGCCGCCGCTCGTCACGGTCCACGTCACACTGGCGCCGCGCACGAGGTTGCCATCGAGGTCCTTCACCTCGACTACGACCGGATGTGCCAGCAACTCGGTCACGGCGCCCGTCTGATCGGCGCCGGCCGTGACGATGATGCTCGCGGGCGTGCGCGGAGCCGACGGGTCGCTGCACGACAGCAGCAGCACCGCAGACAGAATGACGCCGACCGGCCGGATTACTCGCAAAGCGCGCCCTGAACCAAGGTTGTGCGGGAGTCAGACCATTATACCCGTGGCCGTGAAGAAAAGGGTCCTTTCTTTGACCCTTTCGCCTGTAATGCGTTCCCATGCAGACGCATAGAGCGCCAGCTGGCCGCGGTAGCGGCGCATGAGGTCGGCCGGAATCCGGTCGCCGGCCGCGTCGCTCTTGTAGTCGACCACCACCCAGCCATCCGCTTCGCGAAAGACCAGGTCGATTCTGCCATCGACGATCTCATACGGTCCTGCCTCCCCGGTGACTTCCTTGCCGTCCGCAGCACCGATCGCGGCGGAATACTCTGCCGCCGTGAACCTGACTGCGAACGGTACTTCCACGAGCGTTTCTCCGGCCCCCTGCGCACGACGCCATACTTCCGAGCGCCGAACCGACTCGATGATGCCCATGAGTTCATCCAGTTCGGCAGGCTCGCCGTCCGCACCGATCGGGCGATCGAGTCCGATCAGCAGGTTCCGCACGGCCCCGCGCAGCTTCCCACCATCCAGTCCCCGCGACGCCGCGAGCAGCGCGTCGTGCACGGCCGTGCCCCACTCCGTTCCGCGCAGCGTGACAATGGCACCGTCTCCGGCGCCGCCGGCACCGGCGTCATTTGCTCCGGCGTTATCCATCCCGGCGTTATCCATCCCGGCGTTATCCATCCCGGCGCTATCCATCCCGGCGTTATCCATCCCGGCGCTATCCATCCCGGCGTCATCCGCACCGGCTGTGAGCGGGCGTTCGTCCGGTAGAACTTCGCGCTTGCGATCCGTGACGGCCGCGACACGGTACGTCGGTCGTGCGTGCGTAGCGCGCCGGCGCACGACGTCGGTGATCGCCGCGTACATCTCCTCCGCGGTGGCATTCAGTTGCTCGCGCGTCACACCGCCCGGCTGCGGCAATGTCAGCTGTACTGCATTGTGGCGGAGCCATTCGTAGAATGACCGCCAGGGCGACGGGCTGTTGCGGTTGGCCGCCGCGCTGACGATCAGTTCCTGCGCAGGCCGCGTTGCAGCGACATACAGCAGCCGCTCGTCCTCCGCCCGCGCGAACCGTGTCTCCTCCGCCGCGTGTTCGTCCCATTCCGCCGGCTGCGCCAGCGTCACCACCTGGTTCTGTCCCTTCCGTTCCGTCACCGACGCATAGCCGAGTGCGCGGCCCGTCTCGTCGCGTACAACCCGCGATGTCGGCGGCGGCGACCAGTCGCCGAACGGCATCGCGAGGATTACGACGGCCGCTTCCAGACCCTTCGCCTTGTGCAGATTCATCACACGCACGACATCGCTGCGACCCGGCTCCAGCGGGGCCTCGCTCTCATCCTCGTCGAGCGCGGCGTCCAGTGTCGCCAGCGCACCGGCGAGCGACGCGTCGCCCGCGAGGGACGCGGCCCGCACGGCATCGAGCGCGAACAGCAGTGCGCCCGCGCGACTTTCACCGAGTTCGCCCGCCGCGGCAAACGGCAATACGCCGAGGTCGTGGACAATATCGCCGATCGCGAGGTCGGCCGGCTGGCTCCGCGTGAGCTGCCAGTACCGGTTCAACCGTGCCAGCGCGTGCTCGACCGGCGTATCCGCATCATCCCACGGCGATGTGAACGAGAACGGCGGCCGCGCGCGCGCAGCGCCTTCCGGCGCCCATTTCTCAACGTGCTGTACGAGCTGTTCGTAGTCCAGGCCGAAGAACAGGCCGACGAGGACGGCGATCAGCAGCGTCGGATCGCCGGGATCGGCCAGCGCGCTCAGCAGCAGACGCAGTTCCTCCAGTTCCACACCGTCCGCACCCCCCACGCCGGCGCCTGTCACCTGCACCGGTACGTTCCGCTGCTCCAGCGCAGACGCATACCTCGCCAGCCACTTTGTGTTGGGCGTCAGCAGCAGGAAGTCGCCCGGACGGCGCTCGCCTCGCGCCACGCGCTCCGCGATCCAGGTGGCGAGGCGCTCCGAGTCCTGTTGCGCGAGCTGCGGCACCCTGCTGTTCACCGGGTCGTCCAGCTCGTACCAGAACACGCCCTCGGATTGCGTCGCATCCGCGTCACGAGTTGCCCGCCGGTCCACCTGCACGCGCATGGGTGCGTAGCGCGCCTGCACGTCCGTACTCTCCTGCGGAAACCTCTGCTCGAAGATCGAGTTGACGAATACTTCGATCGGCTTGCGGGAGCGGAAGTTTGCGATCAGCTCCACCACGCCGCCGAATCCGGATGTCTCGCCCCACAGTTCGAAGCGACGCTTCACCTGCTGATACAGCATCATGTCCGCGCGTCGGAACCGATAGATGCTCTGCTTTGGATCACCCACCACGAACAGCGCACCGGGGCGGGGTGTCAGGTGACGCCATGACGCGAACGGCGGCCGCCAGTCGGCCGGCGCCTCCACACCCGGCGTGTGCTCGAAGATGTCCAGCTCCTCGTCACTCGCGAGCAGGAACAGCACCTCCGCCTGGATCGGATCCGTGTCCTGGAATTCGTCGACCAGCAGGAAACGGTAGCGGTCGCTCAACTCGCGGCGCGCAGGCGGACTGTCGCGCAGCAGCCGCGCGGCAAAGATCAGAAGATCCTGGAAGTTCAGTGTGCCTGCGCGGACGCGCTCCTGCTCGTACGCCTCCGTTGCGCCTCGCACGAAGGAGAGTGCGACGGGATAACGGAACGCCCACCACTGACGCAGCAGTGCATTGACGGCGCCGCCGTCGTCGAACAGCGCTGCGAACTCCCGCTCCAGTTCCTTCGCGGCATCGCCATTCGACCACCGCTTCTTCGTCGCAGTGAACGATGACGGACGCAACTCGGCCAGGATGTCGAGAAAGCGGGCATCCCGCTTCCAGCCGAGCACGAAGCGGTGGAACCGCATCATGCGCAGCGATGTCTGGAGGCGGTCCCATCCGTCGCGCGGTTCATCCGCCGGCATGTGGGTCACCGCCCGATCCATCAGCGCCTCCACGCGACGGCGGATCGTGCCCGCGTCCGGCCGCTCCGCTCCGGCAGCAGGGTATTCGACATCCGGCTGACCGACGAGCTCCTCGAACAGCCGATAGAGCTGCTGCGGCGCAAGTCCTACATCGTTCAGGCCGGCGAGCGCTGCATCGCCCTCTACGGCGAGGCGCTCGAGATGCAGGTTCCAGAACTGCCGGCGCAGCCGCATCTCCTCGGCACCGAGTGTCTCGCGGAATGCCGGATCGAGACCGGCATCGAGCGGGCGCTCGCGCAGCAGCCGCGCACAGAACGCGTGGATGGTGCCCAGGAAGGCTCGGTCGATCTCGCGCAGCGCCGCATCGATGCGCTCCGCCGTGTCGCTGTCGGCTGCATCCACTGCGGCGCGCAGCTCGCGTTCGAGCGCGGTCTGGAATCGCTCGCGCAGTTCTGCCGCCGCCTTACGCGTGAACGTGACGGCCGCCAGCTGGTGCACCTGCGCGGTGCCGGTTCGCACCAGCGCCACCATGCGCTGCACCATCTCCGTGGTCTTGCCCGCACCGGCGCCCGCCTCGACCAGCAGGTTCGTCG
>JAGTUV010000311.1 GCA_018224305.1 Gemmatimonadota bacterium | reverse complement strand
TTCGTGCCGCGTCGCATGCGGACAAACAGGTCGCCGAGCTGCCGGGCGTCACTCAGATTCTCGATGCTGTCGGCACCCACCGCGATCCGCTCGAGCTGCGCGAGGTCGGCGCCCGCACAGAAGTCCGGGCCATCGCCGCGCAGCACGATGACTCGGACCTCCGGCTCCAGCTCCAGCTCCGCGAGGGCGATGCGGATGCCGTCGATGGTGGTACTGTCGAGCGCATTGCGCTTGTCGGCGCGGTTCAGCGTGATCGTGCCGACAGCGTCCGCTGTTTCGACGAGTACGGGCGCGCCGCTCATCAGCGTTCCTTCACGAGTGCTGCGAGGTCATTTGGCAGATCGACTTCCATGCGGAGCATCGCCGTCGAGAACGTCTTTCCCTGCGCGTCGGTCATGAGCGAGACGGTGCCGCCGCCGCCCAGTGCTTCGTGCAGCAGGAAATTCAGCGCATTCAGGTTCGGCAGCTCGAAGCGTTCGACGTCGCCCTTCACCAGGTCACCGAAATGCCGTCTCACGCGGTCGGTCGTGAGATGGTCGAGCAGGAACGGGTAGAACTCTGGACGCAACGCGATCACGCCGACATTGACCGTGTTGCCCTTGTCGCCGGAGCGACCGTGCGCGATGCGATAGAGCTGGACTTTCACGCGACACCTCGCACGCGTCGGCCCGCGCCCGCAGCCTGTCGCGCGATCGAGCGGAGTAGTGGGATCATCATGCTTCGCGCACCTCGACACGGAGATGGGGCTCGATCTGGGTGCGGTCGATCAGAGCGGGCCAGTACGCGACGATGTCCTGCACGCGCGGCCGGCCGCCCGCGAAACCGGTGACGCTCGGTGGTCCGGTCAGGATCAGCGGTGCGATCTCGCGCGTGAATGCCTCGACCGCCGCCTTATCCGTGGAGCGCACCGCAACACGCAGTTCGATCTCGGGCAGGTCTGCGGGTGGCTCGCCGGCCAGGTGGCCGTGCGTGGAGTTCCAGCCGACGAGTTCCGTGCGTACCTCGTCGAACGTCGCGCCCATGCGGTCGAGCCGCTCGCGCAGGATGCGGTCGGCCATGCGCGCCTTCTCGATGCAGTCCGGCCACGCGTACACGAGCGTGCCCACCGCCTTGTACCCGGCGCTGTAGGATATCGAGACTTTGAGCATGTCCGTCGCCTTGCGACCCTTCACACCGTGTACGCGGACGCGGTCGGGCCCCGCATCATCCAGATGGATGGTGGTGAAGTCGGCAACGACGTCGGGCGTAATGTACTCGCGCGGATCGCCCATCTCGTAGAGGATCTGCTCGGCGACAACGGCGCGGTTGATGAGCCCGCCCGTGCCATCGTGCTTCGTGACGATGAACGTGCCATCGGAGTGCGCCTCGATGATCGGATACCCGACATCCGCCAGGTCGGGAACATCCTTCCATGCGACGATCGAGTTGCCGCCGCTGGCCTGCGCGCCGCACTCGTTGATGTGTCCGGCCACGACACCTGCGGCGATCCGGTCCCAGTCATCGAGCGCCCAGCCGAACGCGTGCATCATCGGTGCATAGGTGAGCGCGGTGTCGGTCGAGCGTCCGGTGATGACTACATGTGCGCCACGGTTCAGTGCGTCCACGATCGGGCGCGCGCCGATGTAAGCGTTCGCGCTCTGGATCTTCGACAGCACATCGGAGAGCGGCGCGCCCGTCTCCATGTTGCGCAGCTCGTGGCCGGACTCGACCAGTTCCTCGAGGCGGTCCATGATGTCATCGCCGGACACCACGCCGACCTTCGCGCTGCCCATGAGTCCCGCACGGCGCGCCTCGGTGAGCACCGCTTCCGCGCAGCCGTCCGCGTTCACGCCGCCCGCATTGGCGACCACGCGGATGTCCTTCTCGACGCAGTCCTCGAGGATCTCGCCCATGAGTGGCACGAAGTCGCGTGCGTATCCCTGTGCGGGGTCGCGCGAGCGCTGCTTCTGCATGATGCTCATGGTCACCTCGGCGAGGTAATCGAGCATCAGGTAGTCGATCGGGCCGCGGCGCACCTGTTCGACGGGAGCCTGGAGCCGGTCGCCCCAGAAGCCCTGGCCGGATGCGATGCGGATGGTGTCGCGATTGCTCATGGCGTCTCTACGCGCATATCGAGCCCGCCGAACGGGCCGAGATGGGGTCCCGGGTTGTGGAGTGCGGTCCATAGCGCCGCGCCGAGCGTCGCGCGGGTATCCTCCGGCGCGATGACGGCGTCCACGAAACCGCGCGCGGCAGCATAACGGGCGTCGAGCTGCTGATCGTAATCGGCGCGTACGGCGTCGATTTTTTTCTGTAGCTTCTCGTCCGGCTGCTGCCGCTGCTTCTTGAGCTCATCGAGCTGCGGCCCGAACAGCGCGATGACCGCGCTGTCGCCCTCCATCACACCCATGCGGCCGGTCGGCCAGGTGAAGATGAAGTCGGGATCAAAGCCCTGTCCCGCCATTGCGTAATAGCCGGCACCGGATGCGTGATTGATGGTCAGCACGATCTTCGGTACCGCCGCGGTCGCCATCGCTTCGACGAAACGGGCACCCGCGCGGATAATGCCGGAGTGCTCCGCGTCCGTACCGACCATGAACCCGCTCACATCCTGCACGAACAGCAGCGGCGTGCGGTGCCGGTTCATGGTGTCGATGAAGTATGCGGCCTTCTCGGCGCTGTCGGAGTATACGATACCGCCGAAGCGGGGCGGGCCGCCCGCGGGATCCTTCACCATGCCCCGCGCATTCGCCAGCACGCCCACGGGCAGTCCGCAGATGCGCGCGGTACCGCAGATCAGCTCGGGCGCATAGTCCTGCTGGAACTCGTCGAGCTCGCCGTCGTCGACCATGGCAGCGAGCAGTTCGTGCATGTCGTACGGCTGGCGATGGTTGTCGGGGATCAGGTCGTACAGCGCGTCCGCAGCGTCGCTCATCGCACTGCGGTCGAGCCGGTACGCGGATGGCCGCGCGTACGGCAGTTCGCCTACCAGCTGGCGGAGTCGCGCCAGGCACGCACGGTCATCTTTCATGTGGTAGTGCGCCACGCCCGAAATCGCATTATGCGTCCACGCGCCCCCCAGCTCCTCGCCCTCCACGGTCTGTCCCGTCGCGCCCTTCACGAGGTTGGGTCCGCCGAGTCCCATGAAGCTCGTGCCCTCGACCATCAGGATCACGTCGGAGAGTGCGGGCAGGTAGGCGCCGCCCGCAATGCACTGCCCCATCACGGCCGCGAGCTGCGGCACGTTCAGGTAACGGCGCATGATGGAGTTGTAGTAGAAGAGGCGGCTCGCGCCGTACTGCCCGGGAAAGACGCCGCCCTGATACGGCAGGTTCACACCGGCGGAATCGACCAGGTAGATGATCGGCACACGGCAGCGCATCGCGATTTCCTGCGCGCGCAGCATCTTCGTGATCGTCTCCGGCCACCACGATCCGGCCTTGACCGTCGCATCGTTGGCGACAATGACCACGGGCCGGTCATGTACCCAGCCAATGCCGGTCACGACGCCGGCCGCGGGCGCCTGCCCCTCGTACTGGTCATGCGCGACAAGCAGGCCGATCTCCATCAGCGATGTGCGCGGATCGAGCAGAAGAGCGATGCGCTCGCGGGCGGTGAGTTTTCCCTGGCTGTGCTGCCGTTCGATACGCTCGGCACCGCCACCCTGCCGGAGCTGCTCCTCGAGGCGACGCACCTCCTCCGTGAGCTCGCGCAGACGCGCGCCCGCCGCGGCCTGTGCGTGTGTGCTCACGAGCTGCTGGCTGCGCCCGATTGACGGTCGGCGAAATGACTGCGGACGAAGTCGATCGGAGCACTGGTCGGCGTGCCGGGCCCGAACAGCTTGTGTACGCCCTGCGACTCCAGCGCGACGATGTCCTCCTCCGGCATGATGCCGCCGCCGATCACGAGCACCTCATCCAGGCCCTCGCTCTTCAGCAGCTCGATGATGCGCGGGAACAGCGTCATGTGCGCGCCGGACAGGAT
>JAGTUV010000310.1 GCA_018224305.1 Gemmatimonadota bacterium | reverse complement strand
TCGTTCTACCTGCGCAGCGGCGTTTACACGATGCCGGAGTTCCTCGAGCGGCGCTACTCGCCCGGTGCGCGCTGGTACCTGGCCATCGTCTCGATCTTCGGCTACGTGGTGACGAAGATCTCCGTGACGATCGCGGCCGGCGGCATCGTGTTCCAGGCGCTGATGGGCATCGACTTCTGGACGGGCGCACTGATCGTCGTCGTCGCGACCGGTGCCTACACCATCTTCGGCGGCCTGCGCGCCGTGCTGATCACGGACACGCTCCAGATGTTCGTGCTGATCGGCGGCGCGATCGCCGTGCTGGTCACCGGGTTGAACGCGATCGGCGGCTGGGGCGAGATGATGGATGCTGCCGGCCCCGGCGTGATGTCGGTGTGGCGGCCGGCCAGCGACCCCGACTTCCCGTGGACCGGCATCCTGTTCGGCGCGCCGATCCTCGGCGTCTGGTACTGGTGCACGGACCAGTTCATCGTGCAGCGCACCCTGGCCGCGCGCAATCTCACGCAGGCGCGGCGCGGCACCATCTTCGCCGCGTTCCTGAAGCTGCTGCCGATCTTCATCTTCGTGATACCGGGCGTGATCGCGGCGATCCTCGCGGAGCGCGGCGTGATCGAGCTCGGCATCCCGGACCAGGCGCTGCCCGTGCTGGTCGGTACGCTGCTGCCGGTGGGCATTCGCGGACTCGTGGTCGCGGGGCTGCTGGCCGCGCTGATGAGTTCGCTCTCCTCCGTATTCAACTCGACGTCGACACTCATCACATGGGACGTCTATCGCAAGCTGCACCCGGCCGCTTCGGAACAGCGGCTCGTCATGGTCGGCATGGCGTCCACCGCCGTGCTCGTCGGCTTCGGCCTGCTCTGGATCCCGCTCATGCAGCTGATCTCCGGTCAGCTCTACCAGTACATCCAGAGCGTGCAGGCGTACATCGCACCGCCGATCGCGGCCGTATTCCTGCTCGGTCTCATCTCGAAGCGCCTGAATGCGCGCGGCGCGATGGCCGCCCTGTTCACCGGCCTCGTGCTCGGCAGCGGCCGCCTGGTCCTGGAGCTCAACAAGGCGAGACTGGACGGGATGATGTTCGCGTTCGCCGACATAAACTTCCTGCACTTCGCGGCGCTGCTGTTCATCCTGTGCTCGCTCGTGCTCGTGCTCGTGAGCCTGACTGCACCCGCGCCGTCGCGCGAGAAGCTGGAAGGTCTCACGTACCAGACCACCGCGCCGTCGGCCGAGCCGCCGGAACGCACGCACCTGGATGCGGCGCTCAGCGGTCTGGTGATCGTCGGGACCGTGCTCCTGTGGCTGTACTTCTCCTGACCGGAGCGGACGCGGAACCCACTTTGCAGAACGGCTCAGGCGCGCAGGGCAGCGGCGCCCGGAGACATGCTGCACGCCGCTCGCGGGGACACCGCATGTCCACACCGGCCGTTCTGCAAAGTGGGTTCCGCGTCCGCCTTTACAGGCGGTCGAGCGCGAACTGCACCGCGAGGTCGGTCAGGTTCCAGAGCTGGATGTCCGTGCTCGCGCCGTATCGGATCGGCAGCAGACGGCCGTCCTCGATGCGGTAGCTCCACAGCTCGTTGTGCTTCAGGCCCGAGGCGTCCACGGCGGCGGTGGTGCGCGCGAGCGCGTCACGCAACCGCTCGACATAGGCCGACGCGGCCGGGTCACGGAGCCGACCCGCGCCGTCGTACGCCGCGGCAATGTTGCGTGCGAGACCGAGCATTAGAAGGTTGACTTCGCGGCCCCACACGACGCGCGGCGAGTGGTACAGATCCTCGCGGAACGCCGTACGCACGGCTGGCGCGGCGTAGACATCGTTCGCCACCAGCGGCCCCAGCTCCGGCACGAACACGCCGACCGGGTATGGCATCATGAGCGCGTCGACGTCGCGCAGCGTCTCGGCAGCGCGCGCCGCCAGCACGGCGGGTTCCTCCAGGAACAGGTGCGTCGCCGGGTCGGTGTTCACGACCGGTATCGGCCGGCCGGCGGAGTCCAGAGCCACGGCCAGGAAGCGGACGTCGGCTTCAGCCGGAGGGAGCGCGTCGAGTCGTGCCTGCCAGAAGTCGCGCTCGTGCTCCGGCATGTCCGCGAGCGCCGTGCGCGCTCGGGCACGCGCCTCATCCGGGGTGAGGACGACCTCGAAGTGACGGCGAGCGCCGCGCCACGCGGCGGTCACGGCATCCAGTCCCGCCGGATCGCGGGCGTGCTCCAGCAGTGCGTCCAGCTCGTCGCGGTCGGCGTACGCCGCCAGGTCGTCGGCGCCGAAGCCCAGCGTGCCGAGCGCCGCCAGGATCCTGCCCATGGACACGAGCGCCTGCGGCACCCAGATCACGTTGACGTCCATGGCGAACCGGCCGTTGCCGTAGCCGGCGCCGCTGTCGCGCCAGCTGCCCGGTGACCACCGGCCGTCGGGCCGTTCCGCGAAGCTGATGAGATTGCCGTGAGCGGGGTCGCGTGCGTACGGCGCGGCCGCGCGCGCGACGAATGCGAGATTCCGCAGCAGTCGCTCCAGCCGCGGCCCGGCGGCCGCGTCATCGCCGGCGAGCAGGAAGGCGCGCCTGCGCTCGGCGGTGACAGTGGTGTCGGCCAGGTACCGGCCGGCGAGGACGGCGAGCTGGAAGTCGTCGTCGACCATGTGATAGTTCTCGCGTACCGCCTGCAGGCCGCCGAGCACGGTGCGCGCGCGGTCGAGCAGACTGTCCGCGCGGGGACCCGCCGGCTCGCTCAGCGCCTCATCCATGATGGCGTTGTAGACCACGGCATTCTCGCGAATCGCCTGGCCCCCCAGCGCCTCCTCGTGACTGACCTCGCCGGCGGCGTTCAGCTTCCGCAGCACGCTGGCGAGGACGTGCTCGATCATGTCGCTCGTCCAGATCGGCTCGAGCATCAGCGCGGACATGAGCATGTCACGCCCGAAATACGTCGCGTAATTGGGCAGCCCCGCCATCAGCTTCTGCTCCGAGCCGACCAGCTCGATGCTGCGGATCTGCCGCTCCAGCCGGTGCAGACGTGCGGCGCCTTCCGCACCCGTGGCCGCGGCCTCCAGCCGGCGATGGAAACGCACGAAGTCCGGGTTGAAGATCTCATCGGGCTCCAGCGGATCGAGCGGTGCGTTGTCGGTCGCGATCCGCACGCCGATCCGGATGGGCTCGGCGCCGCGCGGCCGCACCGCGATCGCTCGCTGGTCCGCGTCGAGCGCCGCATCGGCATTCCCGAACGTCAGCTCGAGGGAGAGACGGTTGCGCCCGTCGAACGTCGGCTGTTCGACCCGTATGACGCGCCGGACCGCAGGGCCGGACTGTCGGAGCGACGGCTCCAACCGCGCGCGGAGCTCCGCCGTATTCGCGGTACCTAGCACCGCCAGCTGGCGTTGCCGCTCGGCAGCGGGCAGGCGATCCAGCCGCGCGATCAGCTCCAGCAGCTCCGGCTGACCGGGATGGGCAGTGCCGAACGGCGCGAGATGGCCTCGCTGGTACTGAAAATCCCGCTCCAGCCGCATGGAGGCCATGACGAACGCGCCCAGCTCCAGCGGCCCGGCGGGCGCCGTCAGCTCGTACTCCACGACGCGCGTGCCGCCGTCCGTGCCGATCCGCGTCGGGCCCGCGCCCCAGTCGACCCGTGCGGGCCTCCCCGCACCATCCCGTATCGTCAAGCCGGCACTCGCGTTAGCGGCATCCGCCCACAGGTGCACGACCCTGCCCTCGCGCTGGTTGATATAGATCTGGACGGTGTTGCCGGCGGCATCCTGCACGAACCGCGTGCGGTACCCTTCGTAGGCGGCGCTGTCGTCGACGCCCGGCTCCGGAAAGGCGAGCACGGGGCTGACCGCCTGCATCGAGACCGCCACCTGCGCCAGGACCAGCGTGGAGAAAAGGCTCATGGACGCGACCCTCCATCGGAGTGCGGGCATGCCGATCCGGCATGCCGGTGACCCGCAATATCGTCGAGCGCTCGCGGGGTCGCCACATCGGCCCGATCCCCCCTAACGCGACAGCCGCACGGATTCCCGCTGCCGCCACACGATCCTTGACTTTGCACCCGGATCGGCGGATCATGTACGGGG
Organism: Gemmatimonadota bacterium; assembly: GCA_018224305.1. Taxonomy (GTDB): domain Bacteria; phylum Gemmatimonadota; class Gemmatimonadetes; order Longimicrobiales; family RSA9; genus SH-MAG3. Next base: position 3,881 of record JAGTUV010000310.1, on the reverse strand, counting down.
CTCGTCGCCCATCCATTCCGACCGACTCAACGCACCCGCTTGATCGTGTCCGGACCGCGCTATCGCGGCCGGTGATTGATGTTACAGTGTCTTGCAGGCTCTCGAAGAAACAGTACCGCAGGGGTGGGGGCCTCCCGCGGGCTGGCTCGTGCGTGCGAACGCCCCCTGAGACTTCATCTCTTCGTTCCACAGAAGTCTGACAAGGACGTCGGTCACTCCCACCTGGTGGAGGTCACACGTATGGCGATGGTGCGTAACTTCCTGATCTGCCTCACCGGCACACTCCTGTGCGCTCTGCCGCTCAGCGCGCAGACCCCGACGGGTACCATTACCGGACGCGTCCTCGAAAGAGCGACGCAGCGTCCCCTCACCGGCGTTTCCATTGTGGTGGACGGCACCACGAATGTCACCGTGACGAGCACCGATGGCAGGTTCATCCTCACCGATGTGCAGGCGGGTGCGCGCCGTGTGACCGCCGGCCTCATCGGGTATGCCACGCTACAGCAGGACGTGACGGTCATCGCCGGGGCGACGGCGAACATCGAGTTCGCCCTGGAGTCGCAGGCGCTGGCACTCGACGCGCTGATCGTGACCGGCTACGGCACGCAACGCCGGCTCGCCATCACCGGCTCCGTTGCGACGATCGATGCAGACGTGGCGAATGTCGGTGTGATCTCGAACGCGAACGACCTGATCCAGGGCCGCGTCGCCGGAGTGCACATCACGCAGAACAGCGGCGAGCCCGGCGCGGCGGCGCAGGTGCGCATCCGCGGCGGCACGTCGATCAGCGCGAGCAACGAACCGCTCTACGTGATCGATGGCATGCCGATCAACAATGCGCCGACGGAAGCGCGCGGCATCGGGATCAACAGCGATCCGCCGCTCTCCCGCAGCCCGCTCGGCCTGCTCAATCCGTCCGACATCGAATCCATCACGATCCTCAAGGACGCTGCGGCGACTGCCATTTACGGCAGCCGTGCCGCCAACGGCGTGATCCTGATCCAGACCAAGCAGGGCACACCCGGCCGCGTGTCGATCGAGTACGATGGCTATCTCGCCTCGTCGCGCTCCGCGCGCAGTCTCGATCTGATGAGCGGCGCGCAATACCGCCAGTTCGTGCAGGAGCTGGTGGCGGGCGGCGAGACCCGGCTGACGGAGCGGCTCGCGAACATCGGCACCGCGGATACGGACTGGGAGGGCGCGCTGACGCGCACGGGCCTGACGCACAACCACAACCTGTCATTCGCGGGCGGTGGTGCGGACACGCGCTACCGTGCATCGATCAACTACATGAATCAGGAGGGCGTGGTCATCAGCAACGGCATCGAGCGGCTGCAGGGCCGGCTCAACGCCTCCCACGGCGCGCTGGACGGCCGCCTGCGACTCGGCCTCAACCTGACCACCTCGCAGGTCGCGAACGATTACCTGCCCTATGAGAATACCGGCGGCTTCGAGGGCGGCGTCTTCACGAACATGGTCATCTACGACCCGACGCGGCCGGTGATGATCTCCGATCCGAGCGGCACGGGCGAACAGGTCTTCTACGAGCAGTTCTGCACTCCCACGGCCTGCACCCCGTCGCGACTGGAGCTGCGCAACCCCGTCGCAATGGCAAATCAGATCGCCGACTTCGGCAATACCACGCGCACCCTCGGCAATGTCACCGCGGCATTCGATCTGGTGCCGGGCGTGACGGCGAATCTCAATGTGGGCGGCGATCGCTCCAATGGTGTGCGCCGGACATATCTGCCGCGCGTCAGTCCTGTCGGTTTCGAGTTCGAGGGACGCGCCCGGCAGGTCAGCCGCGACAACTCGTCGCTCACGCTCCAGACATTCCTCACGGCGCAGCGCCGCATCGCTGACCAGCACGATGTCGAGCTGGTCGGCGGCTACGAGTACGCCGAGTACTCGACAGCGGAGTTCGGCGCCGAGGGACGCGGGTTCTCGACGGACGCCTTCAGCTACCACAACCTCGGCGGCGGCAACACGCTGGTGCAGCCGTTCTCGTGGCGCGAGGAAAGCAAGCTCGTCTCGTTCTTCTCCCGCGCCAACTACAGCCTCGAGGACCGCTACTTCCTGACCGGCGTGCTGCGCTACGACGGCTCATCGCGCTTCGGCGAGGGCAACAAGTGGGCGCTCTTCCCCGCGGTGTCCGCTTCCTGGCGCCTCAGTGAAGAGCAGTTCATGCGTGACCGCATGTTCTCCGACCTGCGGCTCCGCGTCGGTTACGGGCTCCAGGGCAATCCCGCCGTGCCGCCCTACGCGTCGCTGATCACGCTCGGACCGGGCGGCAACTACGTCTTCGGCAATCAGCCGGTCACCGGCATTTCGCCGAACCGCAACCCGAACCCCGACCTGAAGTGGGAGGAGACGGCGCAGTTCAACGTCGCGCTCGATTACGGCTTCAGCGACAACCGGTACAGTGGCTCGATCGAGTACTACACCAAGACAACCACCGACCTGCTGCTCGAAGTGGCCGTGCCGCAGCCGGCGCTCGTGTCCACGCGCCTGGAGAACATCGGCGAAATCCGCAACCGGGGCGTCGAGCTTGCGCTCAACGCACAGGTGCTCGCGAGCCCGAGACTGAGCTGGCTGGCCGGCCTCGTGTTCGCCGCAGAGCGCAACGAGGTGGTCAACCTGGGCGGCCGCACGCTCATCCAGAGCGCCCGCGCGAGCGGACAGGGGCAGAGTGACACGTGGACGCAGCGGATCATGCCCGGCCAGCCGCTCGGCACGTTCTTCGGCGCGGAGTTCGCCGGCGTCGATGCGAACGGCCGCCAGCTCTTCAATCAGTACAACGTCACGCGCGACGCCGACGGTCGCGAGATCAGCCGCGAGCTGATCGGCCAGACCACCTCACCCGGCGGCGATGACTTCGTCATTCTCGGCAATGCGAACCCGGACTTCACGCTGGGCCTCCACAGCCAGCTGAACTACGGCAGCTTCGACCTGAGCTTCCTCCTCCGCAGCGAGGTCGGGCAGGAAGTCTTCAACAATACGGCGCTCGTGTATGCCACGAAGGGCGCCGTGCTCCAGGGCAGGAACTTCCTGAGCAGTGCGCTCGAGGACGGCGTCGGCATCGATGAGCCCGCCATCTACTCCTCGCGCTGGATCGAGGACGGCTCGTTCCTGCGCGTGCAGAACATCACGCTCGGTTACGTGTTCAACCTGCCGAACTTCTCGATGCGGGATGCGCGCGTGTACGTGTCGGCCGACAACCTGCTGATGCTCACCGGCTACTCCGGCTACGATCCGGAAGTACATACGGCGGCAGATGGGCTCGCGGTGCGCGGCGTGGACTATCTCAACTACACGCGGCCGCGCACGTTCACGACCGGCGTCAGCTTCGCGTTCTGAGAATGGGACATTCAATGAGGATCACCAGGCCAACCCGTGGACAGCATATGAACATGGCTCGCATCGGCACATCGACGGGAGCGGCGGCACTTGGTGCCCTGCTGCTCCTCACGCAGGCATGCACCGATCTGAGCGAGACGCCGCTCAGCGCGATCACGCCCGAAAACTTCTATCAGACGGAGGACGAGGTGATCGGCGGCCTCGCCTCCGTCTATTCCGGGTTGCAGGGCTCGCTGTGGGGGTACTACAACCTGAGTGAGGTCACGACGGACGAGATCATCGTCCCGACGCGCGGCAACGACTGGTTCGACGGCGGCCGCTGGCTCGAGCTCCACCGCCAGACGTGGTCTGCGACCAGCCCGGGCGCGGAAGACATCAATGGGGTGTGGAACAATGCGTTCACGGGCGTCGCCCGCGCCAACGTCCTGCTCAGCGTCCTGCCAAACATCGCCATCGCGGATCGCGACGTCATAACGGCGGAGGTCCGCACGCTGCGCGCGTTCTACTACTACATGCTGATGGAC
>JAGTUV010000309.1 GCA_018224305.1 Gemmatimonadota bacterium | reverse complement strand
GTCCCTCGAAACACGAGCCCCGCTCCCGGGCCGGAGTGGGACCCGCGACGACAGGACCGCATCACGCCTCCTGTCCAATCACGGCGGTTATACTCGATCGGGAGGTCTGCTTGTTTCCGGCGGGCCCTGGGCCGCCGCCCACTGGCGTCATCGGCTACAGGAGGCGGGAACTCGGAGCTCCTCTGGTATCTGTCAGGAAGCTATAGACTCTTCGGCCTGCCTGCTATGAAGCGGCGTTTGGGCAGTCGGGTGTGGAAGACGGCACGCGCTTACGGTCTGGGTCGGCCATTCCTGGACCCACTCCAGTGCGATGGCGGCTGCACGGAAAGACCGCGCAGTTCCGCGGATGTCGGTGCAGGTCGGCCCGGAGAGGAAGCCTCCGGAGGATGAGGCCAGTGGTTCGAATGCACTCGGGCGCATGAAGCAGAACGACCCTGAACCGTCACATACGGTGCGGGTCTTTCGAACAGGTGGACGATGGACTCACGATCGTGAACCCGTTCACTCGACGGCCGGTTGAGCGTATCGGCTGAACTACCGGCGCGCCGTGAGACTGCGCAGCGCCTGCTCGATGCTGCGCGTGTCGGGATCGTCCGCGCCCAGCCGCGCGAGTGCGATACGGCGACTTTCGAGGAGGCGCGCCTCCGCTTCCGCGTGGCGGCCGGTCTCCATCAGCAGCACGCCGATCTCGCGGAGCGTCACGGCAATGTCTGGATGCCCGGCGTCGAGCAGGCTCCTGCGTACGTCGAGCGTGCGTTGCAGCAGTGCATTGGCTTCATCGAAGCGCCGCATCTGCCTCATCAGCACACCCAGCTCGAACGTCAGCTGCGCGACGCGCAGGTTCTCCTCGCCCAATCGTGTGGCCCGCAGCCTGAGCGCGTCGCGCAGCAGTGAGTCCGCCTGCATGGTGTCTCCGCGCGCAGCGCGTACCGCCGCGAGTCCGGACAGACTCTCCGCCAGCGCCGGGTTGTCACTGCCGACCAGACGCGTGTGCATGGCGAACGCCGCGCGATGCAGATCCTCCGCGCCGCCGGCGTCACCGCCTGCGAGCAGGACGCGGCCGAGGTTGTCCATGTCGGCCGCGACGCGCGGATGCTCCTCGCCGAGCAACCTGCGGTTCATCGCGAGTGCCTCACGGTGCGCGGCTTCCGCATCCGTGAGCGCGCCCGCGCGGCGCAGCGCCACGCCGAGGTTGTTGAGCATGATGGCGATCGTGGTGTGCTCTCTGCCGAGCGCGCGGCGTCCGAGCGCCAGCACCTCGCGGAATGTGTCTTCTGCGCGCGCGTACTGTCCGGTGCGCCAGAGCATGTAGGCGAGGTTGTTGTGCGCGACGAGCGTCTGAGGGTGCTCGACGCCGAGACGTGACCGTCTGCGTTCGAGCACCTCGACCAGCAGCGCTTCTGCTTCGGCATAGGTGCCGCGCGCCTCGAGGACGAGGGCCAGATTGGCCATCGAAGAGAGTAGATCCGGGTGGCTCGGGTCCAGGATGCGACGTCGAATGGCGACCGCCTCCCGGTTCAGCGCCTCCGACTCCTCATGCAGTCTCCGGCTGCGCAGTACGTATGCCAGGGTGTGCAGGCTCCGCGCCAGCTCCGGATCCTGCGCGGTCAACGTGCGGCGGTGAACGCGCACGGCATCGCGCGCGAGCGATTCCGCTTCCTCGTACTGACCGCGAGCGCGCAGATTGAGCGCGAGTGCTGCGCGCGTAGACGCCGTCTCGGTGTGTTCGGCGCCGAGCAGCCGGACGCGTAATGCGAGCGCGGCGCGTAACGCGTCCTCGCCGCCGGCGGCATCGCCGGCCTCGTTCCGTACCCGACCGAGACTGTGCAGCAGCGCCGCGGTCTCCGCATCATCCTCACCGCCCAACGAGCGGCGTAGCGTGACTGATTCATCGAGCCTGCGTACGGCGTCGCTGTAAAGACCCAGCCCGCGATACGTACGGCCAATGACTCCGAGCAGTGATGCGCGCACGGCAGGCTGCCCGGCAAGTCCGGATGTAATGCGCTCGGCGCCATCGTCGAGAAGCTGGCGCGCGGTGATGTCGCCGCCGGATGCGGAAGCGGGATCGGGCACCTCGAAGATCTCCTGGAGGAACCCTGCGATCTCCGCCGACTTCGTCGCCTCCAGCAGAGCGCGGTCACGCTCCGCAGCCAGACGAATCGTGAAAAGCGCAGTGCTGCCGATCAGGATGACGAGAGCGATCCCCGCGGCGATCACTTCCGCGCGGTGCCGGCCCGCAAAGAGGCGCGTGCGATACCACCACGTACTCGGATGGGCGCTTACGGGATAGCCGGCGAGGTAGCGGTCGATGTCGTCGGCGAACTGCGCGACGGACGCGTATCGCTGCGCGGGATCGTAACGCAGTGCCATGCCGACGATGTTGTCGAGATCGCCGCGCAGCGTGCGTGCGAGATGAGCCGGCTGCGTGGACCGCTCGCTCGCATGACGAAGCGCGGCGTCGCTCGCAGTCGTCGCGACGCGGCGGCTGGGCGCGGGCGGCTCGGTGTTGCAGAGCAGTCGCTCCAGTTCGGCGGGCGACGCTGCACGCAGCGTCTCCACCGGTATCGGCAGCGTACCGGTCGTCAGCTCGTACAGCAGCACGCCGAGCGAGTAGATGTCGGAGCGCGTGTCCACATTGTCGTGCGCGCCGGTCGCCTGCTCGGGACTCATGTACTCCAGCGTACCGAGCACCGCGCGATGCGTCGTCTGTCCTGCGGTGTCCTCACCGGACGCGATGATCTTCGCGATGCCGAAGTCGATCACCTTCGGCAGCGGCTCGCCGTCCGCCTCCGTGACGAGCACGTTCGACGGCTTCAGATCGCGATGCACGATCGCCTTCTGGTGCGCGTGCTGCACGGCTGAGAGCACCTGTCGGAAGAGGCGCAGACGACGTTCGAGATCGTAGCCGCGCGCGTCGCAGTAGCGCGTGATGGGTTCAGCCGAGTGGCCGGATGGCTTGCCATCGCGGTCGACCGCCACGCCGTCGACCAGCTCCATCGCGACCCACGGCACACCTTCGTCCGTCGAGCCGCCGTCCAGCAGGCGCGCAATGTGAGGATGGTCCAGGCCCGCCAGGATCTGTCGCTCCGCCCGGAACCGGCGCAGATGCTCCGACGTGCGGATGCCGCCGATCAGCTTGATGGCGGCGCGTGCGTCATATTCGCCGTCGCCGCGGCGGGCGAGGAACACGGCGCCCATGCCGCCGCGTCCGATCTCCTCGATCAGCTCCCAGGGACCGACGCGCTGGCCCGCTGTGACGGACGACGCGAGTGCGGTGGCGGCCCGTCCTACGATGTCGTCGATCCTTCCGCCGGCGTCGTCAGCGTCGATGAGGGAATCGATCCGCCGGCGTAACTCGGTGTCGTCGCCGCATTCGCGGCTCAGATAGTCGGCGCGCTCCGCCGGCTCCAGCGAAATGGCGACATCGAAGAGCGCCTGAAGGCGTACCCAGGCTTCAGAACTCATTGTGTGGTCCGGATTGGTGCGGGGTCATCACCGTCGGGCCGGCGCGGTCCCAGTTCGGCGTGGAGGAATGCGCGCGCCATGCGCATGTCACGGTCTACGGTCGCTTCCGACACGCCCAGGGTCGCTGCAAGCTCGGAGTATGTCAGGCCGCCGAACACGTGGAGTTGTATCGCCTCGGCTTTTCGTGAGTCAACGGCTGCGAGCTTCTCCAGCGCGGCATCGAGCGCCAGGATCTCCGTGGGATCGCTGACTTCGGCGGGAACGCGATCGTCGATGGTCACGCGCGTGACGCCACCGCCGCGTCGGGCGGCTGCGCGCGACCTTGCGTGATCGACCAGAACGCGACGCATGGTGCCTGACGCGACCGCGAAGAAGTGCGTGCGGTCCTGCCAGGAGATATCGGCATCGACGAGCCGGGCGTACGCCTCGTGCACCAGAGCCGTGGGCTGGAGCGTGTGGCCGGAGCGCTCCCTGTCGAGGTGCCGACCGGCAAGACGACGCAGCTCCTCGTAGACCAGCGGTATCAGGCTGTCGAGCGCTCGTTCGTCCCCGCTGCGCCATTCCAGGAGCAGTTGAGTGACGGAGTGCGGCGCGTGCACGGTGAGCCTCCGACGATGATGCGGTGAGAAGCCTGCGCCGGCCGGCGGGCGCAGGGAAGGATCGCCTCATGATAGGCCCCGTCGCGCGGCAGAGTCAACGACGATCCGATCGCAGCCACGAGAGGATGGCCTCCGTCACCACCTCATCCAGACGCCCTTGCGCCGCCTGGTCCGCATCGAGCAACACCTCCAGTTCTCTGCGCAGGTCGGCGTCGGCCCAGGCCTCGGCGTCCAGGAAATCCATGCGCGCCCGTTCCGGCATGTCCATCGCGACGTGGAACAGTCGCGCGATGTGTCGCCACCGGTCATGGCCGTCGGGGTCGAGCAGCCGATCGGTCCTGGTCATTTGAGTTCAGCCGAATCGGGAGAAAACTGAACCCCGCCGGAGCCAGGCCTCCGGCGGGGGCGATTCATGTCTGTCTCCATTCAGCCCAACCGTACGGCAGGCGTCGTCGGCCGCTCAGTCAACCTTGTAGTACTCGGTACGCAGTCCGGTCAGTCCCGTCGAAACGTTGTAGGCCCCGCCGGCCCCGCCGGATCCCGCTGCACCCAGTGTGAACGTATTCCCCGCGAGACTGGTCGGCGTCAGGTTGGTCGATGAACCAATGCCCACAGCGATGCCGATGCTCGGTCCGCCGCCGCCGCCGGTTCCCGGGGTTCCCATGCCGCCGGCCCCGCCATTCCCTCCGCGGCCACCGTCGCCACTGCCGTTGGTACCGTTGCCCCCGGTCCGGCCGACGCCGCCGGCGCCCCCCGAACCCGGGGCCCCTCCCTTACCAGCGTGGCCGCCGTTGCCCGTCGTGATGTCGTTGTTGACGATCGTGACGTTGGTGCTCGAACCCGTCACGACGATTCCGAACGATCCTCCGCCGCCACCACCGGCACGCCCACCCTGGCCGCCCGCTCCGCCACCGCCGCCACCGCCGCCACTGCCGCCGCATGCGAACAGCGCGTCTGCCCCGCCGCCACCGCCACCGCCACCGACGCCGCTCTGTCCGTTCACTCCGTTCACTCCGTACGAAGGTATGTAGTTGCCGCCGTCCGGTGCCAACGATCCGAACTCGATGCCCGGCGAGCCCGAGTACGGCCACGTCGATCCTGTGCCGCCGTGTCCGCCGTTGCCGCCCGGGTCGCCATCTCCGGCGCCACCGGCTCCCGTTCCTGAGGCCGCTCCACCCTGACCGGTCAATCCATCCCGGCCACTCCGTCCGCCGTTGCCGCCCGCGTTGGATACCCCGTTGTCTCCGCCCGCTCCGCCGGCCAGGTCGGAGCAGAACAGGGATGCGTTGATGCCGAACGATCCTGCCGCCCCGGCAACGCCGTTGATGCCGTCCAGGCCATCCCTCCCGTTCGTACCTGACCCCGCAATGATCCGGTTGTGCGAGATGATCACGTTCGGTGTGCTGTACAGCCTTATGGCGTACGACGAGCCTTCATATAAAGTGCTGTCGTTCGCAGCCCTGATCGTCAGGCCGTTCAGCGTGAGCGGCGAGTTCCCTGACAGGTGCCGGCCCCTGATCGCCTGTGGTCCGCCGTTGATCTCCGTCTCGTGGGCAGCGACATCGCGCAGGAACGTGACCGGATCAAAGCCGCCGTAAATGCTCACTCCGGCGCGCAGCCAGATGCTGCCGTCGTAGACGCCGCCCGCGACATACACGTCACCGAACTGACCGGCTTCGTCGGCGGTTTCCAGCGCAGTCTGGATGGTGGCGAATGGCTCCGCCCGCGTGCCTGCGTTGGTGTCACTGCCGTTGAGACTGACCCAGTAGTGGCGGGCGCCGTTCTCCAGCACCCATATCGTCACCCGTTCAGCGACCTCCTCGGCACCGTCGGACACCACCAGGTCGAACGCCAGTGTGGCGATCTCGTCCGGCGCCGTGAACGTCGGTGCGGCCGCTGTCGCACTGGAAAGCGTGACGGCCGGGCCGTAAACCTGGGTCCACGCGAACGTCAGTGTCTGGCCCGGATCTGGATCGGTGGAGCCGCTGGCATCGAGCGTGACATCGGTCCCGCGCGTGGCGTCCACCTCGCTGGCGGTGGCGATGGTCGGCGCAGCGTTCGTCGAGAAGTTCCAGGTGACGCTGGACGCCAGCGCATTGCCCGCCACGTCCGTGATGGCCGTGCTCAGCGTAGCGGTATACTGGGTGCCGGCCGCGAGGTCGGCAGCCGGTGTCCAGGTTGCAACCGAGCCACTTGCACTCACTGTCCCGGACAGGCCACTTCCGCCCGCGGTCACGGTGAAGCTCGAGCCGGTTACGGTCGCCGGGGCGATCGGCTCCGAGAACGTGACGTGGACGGTCGCATTCCTCGAAGCGCCGAACGTGCCCGCAGCAGGATCGGTCGAGACCACGCTCGGCGGTGTCGTGTCCGACGACGACGGGCCCGTGCTGTCTGCATCGCCACAACTCGCGACCGCGGCCGCGAGAACACCCACCTGGAACAGCCTGCCCACCCGCTTCCGCCCGACGTCGAGACTCATCATGACACGCCTCCCGCAATGGACCGGCCCGTCCGTCGATGACGGGCACGCACGCCCTCTCAGACAGGAAAGCGGAGGAAAGCACCGATCACCCTCATTCGCGATCGGATGATCCGGTGATGAAGGCGAGGACGCGCAGGCCGTCCGGCCGCGGCGACGCCGGAGCTTCTGCTTATCTTCAGCACTCGGGCGCATGAGGTTCCGAACCCGCACCGTCACACACGGTGCGGGTTTTTCCTTGCCAGCGGCGGCGCTGCCAGTACAAAGGTCGCGGCCTGCGCGGGCGATCCCGCCTGCTCGGGGGGCGCCGCAGGCGTGTCGGCGGAGTTGGGAACGTACCTTCCGGTACGCCGCCGCGCTCCAGTCACGCCGGGGTTGCCGTTCCTCTGCACTCGCCCGAACATGACGGACACACTTCCTCCCAGGAGCAGTCATGACGACTCGGCGCGACTTCCTCATCGCCGCGGGGCTCTCCGGTGTTGCTGCCGGTGCGCGGATCTCCACCCCGATCCACGCGGCCGACGGCGTCGACGCTGCGGATCGCATATCCGGAAACCCTGCGTCGCCGCAGGAGGCTGCACGCGACGAGCGCTACTGGAGGCGGGTAGCAGGGCAGTACCGCATAGCACGACGACCGATCAACCTCGAGGCCGGCTACTACGGCATCATGGCGCG
>JAGTUV010000308.1 GCA_018224305.1 Gemmatimonadota bacterium | reverse complement strand
GATCTATATCCTCATCATCGTGATGATCGTGTTACTGGCGGCAATTCTCAGTGCTATGAAGTTCGGGTTCAACGAGATCGTCACCGGCCTTCAGGCTATTCACGATGAGATCAAGCGCCAGAACCGGCAGTAATTCGCTGGTTCGAACGCATGGGCATATGTCGGATACGGGCCGGGAACGCTGCTGGTGTAGCAACGGTGACTTGGTTGTGGCGGTCCGATAGGATCTCGATACGCCCCGGCACAGGCAGATTGGGGGCGATGCCTGTCTGGCGTCGCCCCCTCGCATAATTGTCCGATCCCGTCATGTACCCGCCCCGCGGCAGGCACCATCCTCCGTCATGCCCCCGACCCTTGACGATGCCCGCAACATTCTTCAGCGATACTTCGGCTATCCGGACTTCCGCGGTGGCCAGACGGCCGCGGTCCAGGCCGTACTGGGCGGGCGGGACGTCCTCGTCCTGATGCCCACCGGCGGCGGCAAATCCCTGTGCTACCAGGTGCCGGCTTTGGCACGCGACGGCCTGACCATCGTCGTCAGTCCGCTCATCTCGCTGATGAAGGACCAGGTGGATGCGCTGCGGCATGCGGGCGCGCCGGCGGCACTCATCAACTCGACGATTCCGCGCGACGAAGCCGACGCGACGCTGGCGTCTGCACGCGCCGGCGAACTGAAGCTGCTCTACGTGGCGCCGGAGCGCTTCGATACGGAAACGTTCCGCCGCGAGCTGCCATCGCTCGGCGTGACGCTGCTCGCGGTGGACGAAGCTCACTGTGTCAGTCAGTGGGGGCACGACTTCCGGCCATCGTACCTGCGGCTCGGTCAGGTGCGCGAGGAGCTCGGCTGTCCGGTCGTCGCGCTGACGGCCACTGCGACACCGGCTGTGCGTGAGGACGTCACGAAGCAGCTTCGCCTCCGTGATCCGGAGGTCATCGTCAAGGGCTTCGACCGACCGAACCTCGCCTGGAGCGTGATCGGCGCCGAGGACCGCAAGGCGAAGGACATGCGGCTGCTGCGCCTGCTCCACGGGCAGGCGGACGGCACGTCCATCGTATATGCACCGACACGCAAGGCGGTCGATTCGCTGACCGATATGATCCGCCGCGCGGGACTCGGCGCCATCGCGTATCACGCCGGCATGAGCGCGAAGGACCGGGAGATGCAGCAGAACGCGTTCATGCGCGGCGATGCGCCCGTCGTCGTAGCGACGTGTGCGTTCGGCATGGGCATCGACAAGCCCGATGTGCGGCTGGTGGCGCATTACGCGATGTCCGGCAGCCTGGAGGCGTACTACCAGGAGGCCGGGCGTGCTTCGCGCGACGGTGCGCGAGGCAGGTGTGTCATGCTGTACGCGGTCGGAGACCGGCAGGTGCACGACTTCATGATCGATCAGTCGCACCCGTCACGCGAACTGATCGAGGCGATCGTCGTTCTGCTCGCCGGTGAGTCGTCCCTGCGGTCACACGACATCGCGATGATCGCCGCTCGGGGCGCTTCGATCGCACCCCGTCAGGCGGACGCCGTGATCCGCATCCTCCGGCGTCAGCGCGTTCTGCGCGACGGCCGCGCGGGAGAACTGGTGCTGGATGGGGAGATTGACTGGGACGACGCGCTGGCCCGACGCAGGCACGAACTGGTGCGCCTCGATGCCATGGATGGCTATGCCCGTACTCGCGAATGCCGTCGCGGCTTCATCCTGCACTACTTCGGCGATCCGGACGCGATGGCCATGTGCGGAGACTGCGACAACTGCCAGGCGCATGTCCGTGCGTCGCCGTCGCCACCACGCTTGTTGCGCCGTCTGCTGGGGCGCGGTTGAGTCCACAGGGTATGCAAGTTACCCGCGATTCGTCGTGGGCGAGCTGGATGTCCGCCTCCGGCACGAGGATGCGATCGGATACACCGCTGACGCGCCTGCCGGCAGCGTGGGTTCGGCGCCTCCGGAAGGAGGATCCGCGCCGCCATCGACCCCGGCCGCCATGTTTGCGCCCGCCCGCCGGGCCGACCGGACTAACCTCCCTGCGATCCGTTGCCCTGCCGGGCCAACCGTACTGGCGTCGCGCGGTCCGCAGGCGCGGCGGAGCCGGCGGATCGTTCCGGCTCTGGCCTTCGACCCCTTCCGTCCCTACCTTCCATCCTGCTGAGGACCGCCCGGGATTGCAGGGGGAATGGATCCATATTTGAACGATGAGCACATCGCGCTGCGGCGCGAGGTGCGTGAATTCGCCGAGACAGATGTCGCGCCGGTCGCACGGGAGCTGGATGAGCAGAGCCGCTTCCCGTGGGAGAACGTGCGCGCCATGGCGGATCGCGGCTGGTTCGGCGCCAACGTGCCGAAACAGTACGGCGGCCTCGGCCTCGATACGCTGAGCTACATGCTGATCATCGAGGAGCTTGCCCGAGTCGATGCGAGTCACTCCATTACGATCAGCGCCCACAACACGCTCGGGACCTCACCGATTCTGAATTTCGGTTCGGAAGATCAGAAGCAGCGCTATCTGCCGCTGCTCGCAGGCGGCCGGGTACTGGGCGGATTTGGGCTGACCGAGCCCGGCGCGGGTTCGGACGCGGGTGCCACGAGCACGATGGCGGTACGCGAGAACGGCGAGTACCGCCTCCGCGGCAGCAAGATTTTCATCACGCATGCGGGTGTCGGCGAGATCTTTGTCGTCACGGCGGTGACCGACCGCGAGCGGGGCGTGAAGGGCATCACGAGCTTCATCGTGACGAAGGAAACGACGGACCGCGAAGCGACGGATCGCGTCGGCATGGGGCACGCACCCGAACTGGATCCGTTCACGCCGGGTGTGCGGGCAGGGAAGAAGGAAGACAAGATGGGCTGGCGCGCGTCGGACACGCGCGAACTCATCCTGGACGACGCACGCGTGCCGGCCGGCAACCGGCTGGGCGAGGAGGGTCAGGGCTTCATCAACTTCATGAAGACCCTGGATGCCGGCCGGATCGGTATCGGCGCGCTCTCACTCGGTCTCGCGCAGGGTGCGTTCGATACGGCAGTGCAGTACATCGGCGGTCGCGAGCAGCACGGCCGGCCGCTCCGCGACGCGCAGGGCATCCAGTTCTCTCTCGCCGACATGGCAACGGAGATCGCCGCCGCGCGACAGCTCGTTTATCACGCCGCCTGGTTGAAGGAACGCAAGCAGCCGTTCAGCATCCAGGCGTCCATGGCCAAACTGTATGCCAGCGAACTCGCCATGCGGACCACGGCACGTGCGGTCCAATTGCTCGGCGCCGCCGGTTATACATCCGAATACCCCGTCGAGCGCATGATGCGCGACGCGAAAATCTGTGAGATCGGTGAAGGCACCAGCGAAGTGCAGCGTCTGGTCATCGGGCGCGACATACTCCGCACCGCTGGTGCGCCCGCCTGATCTCCTCCACCTGACGATATGAAGCGCGAAATACTGATAACCGCCACGCCGCAGGAAACGCGAGTGGCGATTCTCGAGGATGATGTCCTCGCCGAACTCATGGTGGACCGCCCGGATGCAGAGCGCCTCGTCGGCGACGTCTACATCGGCCAGGTCCAGGCCGTCCTGCCCGGCATCCAGGCCGCCTTCGTCGACATTGGCACGGACAAGGCCGCATTCCTCCACGTCTCCGACGTCGCCCCCGAAGATGACGACGACGACGATGACGACGAGAAGGAGAAGGACCGCGACCGCGACCGGCCCGAGCGCTATCCACCGATCCAGGACATGATCGCGAAGGGCCAGAAGCTCCTCGTGCAGGCGTCCAAGGAGCCGATAGGCACCAAGGGTCCGCGTGTCACGACACACATCTCGCTGCCCGGTCGCTTCCTCGTATTCATGCCCGGCTCCAGCCACATCGGCGTCAGTCGCAAGATCGACGACCGCGAGGAGCGCGCGCGGCTGCGTGCGATGGCGAAGGAAGTGGTGCCCGACGGCGTCGGCGTCATCATCCGCACGGTGGGCGAGGAACTGACGCGCGAGGTGTTCCAGCGCGAGTTCAACACGCTGCACGAGACGTGGAAGAAGATCCAGAAACGGGCGAAGTCGGCGCGCCCGCCTGCGCTCATTCACCGCGAGGCGAAGCTCACCAGCGGCCTGATCCGCGATGTGTTCACCGCAAAGGTCGATGCGCTCACGATCGAGGGTAGCGAAGTCTACAACGAGGTGAAGACCTATCTCGACGGCCTCGATCCCGAACTGATGAAGCGCGTCCACCTCTACGTGGATCCGGTGCCACTCTTCGACAAGTACGGCATCGAGGACGCGATCCGTGAAGCGTTCCAGCGGCGCGTCGATCTGCCGTCCGGCGGCTACATCATCATCGAGCCGACGGAAGCGCTCGTCTCGATCGACGTCAACACGGGCCGCTACACCGGCAAGAAGGATCCCGAAAAGACGATCCTGAAGACGAACGTCGATGCTGCGAAGGAGATCGCGCGGCAATTGCGACTGCGCGACATCGGCGGCATCGTCGTCTGCGATTTCATCGACATGGAGACGCGCGCCAATCAGGAGCGCGTACTCCAGGAATTGCGCCAGCATCTCTCTCGCGACCGCGCCCGCACCCGCGCGTTCCAGGTATCGGAACTCGGCCTGATCGAGATGACGCGCCAGCGCGTGCGGCCGTCGCTCTTCCAGTCGCTCACGGAGCCGTGCCCGCACTGCGGCGGCTCAGGCCGCGTGTTCCGTCCCGAGACCGTCGTGCGCCGCGTCGAGCGCGCCATCCGCCGCATCGCCGTGCAGCAGCGTGAGAAGGAAGTCACGATCCGCGTACACCCCCAGGTCGCGCTCTACATTCTGGAGGAGGAACCGGATTTCATGCGACGACTCGAGAAGAATCTTTCCCTCGATGTCGACCTCCGCGACGATCCCGTCATGAAGCAGGACGAGTTCCGGCTGCTGGCCGGACCGGCCGATGCCGACGTGACCGGCAAGTACGCCCTCGGTTGATTGGACAGCGGGGAGGGCGGGATCGGGGCGGGGGTGGGGTTGCCGGCGGGAATGCGGGACGGCGCACCCCGCACCACCCCCGGACCCGCAGTCCTGCCAGTCCAGCCTTTCCGCTAACTTGACATACGCCGTTAAACCCCCGATCTTTCTTGGTCTGTATCGCGATTTCAGAAGAGAAGACTCATGTACGCAATAATTCGCAGCGGCGACAAGCAGTTCCGGGCCGAGCCCGGCAAAACGATCCGTATTCCTTCGCTGCGTGCGGAGATCGGCGACGAGGTCACCTTCGATGAGGTCCTGATCGCCACGACGGATGATGGCACCCAGGTCGGCGCACCGACCGTCGCAGGCGCGTCCGTGACGGGCGAGGTCGTCAGCCACGGCAAGGACAAGAAGGTTATCATCTTCAAGTGGAAGCGCCGCAAGAACTATCGTCGCAAGCAGGGCCATCGGCAGAAGTTCACCGAGGTCCGTATTGGCGAGATCAAGGTCGGGTAGGGGGATAGCATGGCACACAAAAAGGGCGTAGGCTCGAGCCGTAACGGCCGTGACTCGAATCCTCAGTTCCTGGGCGTCAAGCGCTACGGTGGCGAGGTGGTGACGGCGGGCAACATCATCATCCGGCAGCGGGGCACGAAGGTGCACCCCGGTCGCAATGTCGGCCGCGGCAAGGATGACACGCTGTTCGCACTGGTCGACGGCGTGGTGACGTTCGAGCGCAAGGATCGCACGCGCAAGCAGGTATCGGTCTATCCCGTCGCCTGACGAAACGGCGAGGGACTGACGGCATGCAACCCGGTGGCTTCGGCCGCCGGGTTTTTTGCGTTGGCCCTGTTCCTGCAACCCGTCGGGCCAGCGGAATTCAAACTCGAGAGGCGTAATGGCGGAGGACAAGAAGCCGCGCGACAAGTTCGTCGGCACGGTACGTCAGTCGGACATTGAGCCGTATACGGCTCTGCGCTGGCTCGGTACGCTGTTCAAGGCTGCCGCGGTGTTTCTGGCCGTGGCGATCGTGGGTGAGTTCATAGCCGGCCTGCGGATGGCCGGAGCGACGGCGTTGCCGACACTGCTGGGTGAGTTGGCCCGCACGATCGTAATGGCTGTGGTGCTGTGGGGCGGGGGCG
>JAGTUV010000307.1 GCA_018224305.1 Gemmatimonadota bacterium | reverse complement strand
TCCAGCCGGCCCAGTGCGTTCAGGATGTCCTCGGCCAGACCGTCGCCGAACGCGGTGTGTTCTTCCGCGGTCTCGATTGCTCTGAACGGCAGTACCACGATGCTCGGCGCGTTCGAGCAGTCGGCGGCATGGGCCCGCCCGCCACTGTTCCACATGAGTGTACCCACTGCGACAGCGCCAATCAGGCCGACAACACCCACCGCCCCAACCGCCGTACGGCGAAGGAGCGGGCCTGTGCCGCCGGAACGCTCGCCGCTCCCCTGCTCCGACGCGCGATCGGATGCGGCACCGGCAACCTGCGTTGCCCGCCCGGCTGTCTGCGGCACCGACGGCAGCACGGCCTCCGGTGCAGCGGGCCCCGCGGCAGGCGACGCGGATTCGGCCGCGGGCGTGGCGGGCACCGCAGGCGTGGCGGACGGGGGAGGCGTGACGGGCACCGCAGGCGTGACGGGCACCGCGGCCGCCGAAGGGGCGGTACGAAGGCGCTCGGCGAGCTGCTCTATCTCCGGGTCGGGCTCCGCACCGAACTCCTCGCGCAGCAGTGTGGCGTGCACGCGGGCGTGACGGATCGCGCCCGCCCGGTCGCCGGTTGCGTCCAGCGCGACCATCAGTTCACGCGCGATGTGGGCATTGTAGGGATCGAGCACCGCGAGGCGCCGCCAGGCATCGAGCGCGCCGGTGGTGTCGTTCAGCTCCGCGCGTGAGCGCGCGTGTGCCTCGAGGGCCGTCGCATGGAGGCGGGCGAGCCGGTCCCGCTCCGCGTCGACCCAGTGCTCGAATTCCGACGCGTTACCAATGTAGAAGCCGTCCAGGAGCGGGCCCGTGTAGACCGCAGTGGCCTCTTCCCAGGCCTGCTCCCTCACCGCCGTCTCGAAGCGCCAGACGTCGACGCGAACACTTTCTTCGTTCAGCTCCAGCTCATCGCCACGCGTGCTGATCACATCCTCGCCCAGCGACTTGCGAAGCTCGTATACGGCCACGGCGAGCAGGTGCCGACCCTGATCCGTGTCGCTCTCCGGCCACAGCCAGGCGAGGAGGCGGTCGCGGCTGAGGCACCGCCCCGGCGCCAGCGCGAGCAGAGACAGCAGGGCGAGCCTGCGCTTCTGCGCGGCTCGCCCCGTGACGACCGAGCCATCCGCACGCTCCAACGCGACGCCGCCGAGCAGGCGCAGCGACCACGATGGCGACGTCATGCGGGCACAGCTTTCCCGCTGTCGGCGCGCGCAGGGCGGGTCTGATTCATGGGCAGATGACTCAGGGCGTATACGGCGTTGATGGGCAACACCAAGATTGGGCCGCGACCGTGCCATTGCAAGCGGTCCGTCATCCGCCCGGGGCCGTAGCCCTGAACCTGATCGGAGGTTTTTCATGTGGAATTACGCCACGCCCTGTCCGCCACCCTCCCCCCGACCCGTGCCGGGACGCCGGACACTGCGCCTGTCCATCGGAGCTGTTCTGGTGCTATTCGGCGCCCTGCTCCTCGGCGGCTGTCCGTACTCCGGCATACCCCTCGGAGCACCGGACCCGGGGGCGTTCGAACCCCGTCTGATCGGAGAGTGGGTGCTCGTCGGGGATTCGGCCACCCTCCAGCCGGGGGAATTGTGGAGTGCCTGCCCGGACTCAATACCCACTGTGATGACATTCGTCCGGTTCAATCCGGCGGAGTATCTCATGTCCATGAATGGCACGGGCTGCGAGGTCGAGCACACGCGCGCCTTCCCCACGCGTATCGGCGACGTCCTGTTCCTGAATGTGCAGGACGAGGCGCTGTCGATCGATACCGATGCTTCGACCACATTCTCCCTGGTACGTGCGGACCTGAGCGGCGACACGCTGGTATTGCGCTTCGTTTCCGAGGAGATCGGAACGCCGCAGAGTCCGCAGGATCTGCGCGGGATGGTGCAGCGCCGGCTGGAGGATTCCACGGTCTATGAGGAGGAGGTCTACCGTTTTCATCGCCGCGCCCCGAGCGAACGCTAGTGGGCCGTCTCTGAAAGTCCGTGAGCACCGAGAGCGTGGATGCGCGCCGCCGGCAAGGCGCGACGCTTCTGCGAACACGCACAAGCCCCTTACGTCCGGAGGTCGGAATGTCTAACCAGAGACTCAATGCATTATGCATGATCGTCGTGCTCGCAGCTTGCGACTCCACCGGGCCGTCGGAGAGCGTGGGCAGCGTGGACGTCATCGCTCCATACACTGATCTTGAGCTCGGACATAGCGTTCAGCTGGAAGCACGGCTGATCAACCAGGCTGGCGTGGCAATGACCGGCGCGGTGACCTGGAACAGCTCCCAGGCTGCCATTGCCACCGTGTCCTCCGGCGGCATGGTGACCGCGACCGGGCCGGGACAGGTACGCGTAACAGCCAGCAGCGGCGGGAGGTCGGGATTCGTTGACTTGATCGTACGGGCGGCGCCCTGCACCGGTCCGACAGGCGGGACGATCGTCCTCGGCGAATCACGAGCCGGCACGCTGTCCATCACCGACTGCACGATGATCCACGGTGGCCCCGGCCAGGGCTGGCGCCTGAACCTCACTGAGCAGACCCGTGTCCGGATCGACCTGTCGAGTTCCGCCTTCGATGCACTCATCATGTTGACAGACCTGACCCTGCAGCCGCTGGCCTGGGATGATGACAACGGCGGCGGGACGAACGCGCGGCTCGTCGCCACGCTCCCGCCCGGCAGCTACATCGCGTGGGCGCTTGCACTCGATGATGGCGTGGGCGCGTTCCAGCTCACGACGCAGATCATGGAGCCGTACTCGTGCGCGAATACGCCCGGCTCGATCGGTGTCGGGCAGACCCGCAGCGGCACGCTCGGCGCCGGCGACTGCGTGTTCGACACGGGCCACTACGCGGACGCATGGACGCTCACGCTCGCCAGTGCTGCGACGGTGAGCATCGACCTCACCAGCAGCAGTTTCGATACGTTTCTCATACTGTCCGATGCGAACGGCAACGACATCGCAACCGATGATGATGGCGGCGGGGGTTACAACTCGCGCCTCGCACTGACGCTGGCGGCAGGGCAGTATACCCTATGGGCGAGCAGCTTCGCCCCCGGCGAAACCGGCCCGTACCAGCTCTCCGTCGCGGCAACTGCGGGGGGTCCGATGTCGGGCATCGTTCTCGACCCGGATCCATCGGCCAGACTGCGCTCACTCCGCCGGGACAAGCGCGGCACCTGACGCCGGTGCGGTATCGATTGCAGAGCGGCGGACCGCGTGGTCCGCCGCTTCAGTCGGCGGCGATCTCGGCGGAGGTGACCTCGAGAATCTGATCCAGGGTCTGGGTGCGTGCGCGCTCGATGCGCGGAGAATCCCGCGCAGTACCCGCTTCGCCGGTTACGAACCGCCCGCCCCTTCCTGACCACGAGGCTGGCGCCCGCGCGTGGAGATGACGATCGCACCGGCGCCATGATCGAGACCCCACCGCTGTGTAGCCTCGAGGCCGTTCAGGTAGCGGAGCGTGCTGATCGAGTGGGTCGCGATCTGCCGCAGATGATTCGTGTCTCCCATCAGCGAGCCATCGAGATACACCTTCACGATCTCGCGCCCCGCGAGGGATGTCGAGCCGCGCACGCGCAGCCAGGCCGGCCGCAGTGACTGTACCGCCGTATATGCGTCAGCATGCCCTGACGCATCCAGCTCCGCCGTAGTGATGAGCGACGCGTCCGCACGCTGCGACGTGCTCCGCTGACTACCGCTGCACGCCATGACCAGCAGGCATAGTACCACTGCCAGAGTTCCGTAGCTCCGCCTCATGCAACCCTCCGGATCGTTCCGATTCCCGATGTGATGACGGGAGCCGGATGCATCCACCACCCGGCTCCCGTCCCCATTGTCACTGACGCCCGGCCCCGGCTTCGGGGCCGCCCGTTCCTAGTACCCCGTGTTCTGGGTCAGGGACGGGTTCACGTCACGCTCCGACTGCGGGATCGGCCACACCAGACGTGCAGCTGTGAGATCCAGCATGGCCTCTGCAACGCCGAGACGGCGCAGGTCGAAGAACCGGAGGCCCTCGAACGCCAGCTCGATGCGCCGCTCCTGAAGGATCGCATCGAACAGTTCCGCCTGCGTGTCCACCGTCACCGGCAGATCGGCGAGACCCGCGCGGTTGCGGACCTCGTTGATGTCGGCACGGACCAGCGCCGGATTGGCGTTGAGGCGTGCATTCGCCTCTGCACGGATCAGGTACATCTCCGCGAGGCGGAGCACGACGATGTTGTCATCGCCGTTCTCGATCCTCTCGTACTTGTTGCCGTAGCGATCGCCACCATCGATACCGATGTTGACGGGAAGGCGCTCATCTCCCGCCTCGTGGGCATTGTACAGGTCTTCCGTCGGCGAGTAGCCCCACCGGCCGCCCAGGTCGGCCGTGTAGAACCAGAACGCCTGGCTGTTGCTGTTGTTGATGCTGTACTGCAGCTCGAAGATCGACTCCGCGCTGTTGGCCGTGCGGAACACCGTCGCGTAGTCGTCCGGCAGCGTGTACGTGCCGCTCCCGATCAGCAGCGTCGCCTTGTCCCACGCCTGCGTGTACGCACCCGTCTCCAGGTAGACCCGGGCAAGCAGCGCATTCGCGGCATCCGCCGTCGCCCGGCCCATACCGCGACCCGGTGCGAGCAGTGTGGCCGACTCCTCGAGGTTGGCGATGATCGTGTCATACACCTCGCTCGCCGGAGAGCGTGCCACCAGCGACTCCTCGCCGACACCGCGCGCGGGCTCCGACACGATCGGAACGTCGCCGAAGTAGCTGACGAGCAGCGAATACATCAGGCCCCGGAGGAACAGGGCCTCACCGCGATACCGCGCCTCCTGCGAGCTGCTCAGCGCACTGACGTTCGGGATCGCTTCGAGGATATTGTTCGTCCGGTTGATACCGCTGTACAGGTTGCTCCAGATGTTGAGCACCGAGCCGTTCGTGGGATTGATGACACGCTGTGCCACCTCACGATCCGTCTGGAACGTTCCCGTGAAATCGAGATTGTCTGCGTACATGTCCGGGTAAACCATCAGGTTCACGCCGTACAGGCTACCCCCCTGAATCGATCGATACGCGCCGTTCAGGCCGAGCTCGATACCGCGCGGTGTGGAAAGCGCGGTCTCGGCATCGATCGATGCGGTCGGGTTCGTGTCGAGCGGCGAGTCGCACGCCGCAAGTACTGCCGCGGCGGCAACCCATGCCATGGTTCTTGTCTTTATCATTGTCATCCGTCCTCAGAAGCCGAGATTGAAGCCGACCGACCACACGCGTGCCTGCGGCAACGTGTAGAAATCGGTGCCGCGTGCGATCGAGGTCTGCCCGCTGTAGTTCACTTCCGGATCGAACCCGGAGTAATCCGTGAACGTCAGCACGTTCTGACCCTGCACGTAGATACGCGCCGTGCTGTAGCCGATGCGGTCCGCGAACGACGTCGGCAGCGTGTAGCCGAGCACGAGGTTCTTGAGGCGCCAGTACGAGCCGTCCTCGATGGACCGGTCGGAATCGCGCGTGTTGAAGTTCGCGTCACCCCACATTGCGCGCGGCTCGTTCGTGTTGGTGTTGGTCGGCGTCCACCGGTCCATGGCACGCACGGGGTGGTTGTCCCCGTAGCTGCCGTACTGGTCGGTGTAGATCCGGTTCGCGTTGAAGATGTCGTTGCCAACCGAGAACTGCAGGAACGCGCTCAGGTCGAAGCCGGCGATCGACAGATTGTTCGTGATGCCGCCCTCGTAGTCCGGCCACGGCGAGCCGATCATCTCCTGGTCCTGTGCATTCAGGACGCCGTCTCCGTTCAGGTCCTTGAACCGGATGTCGCCCGGTGCCGTGCGCGAGGACTGGCGCGGATGCGCAGCCAC
>JAGTUV010000306.1 GCA_018224305.1 Gemmatimonadota bacterium | reverse complement strand
GCGGCGGCATTCGTGCACAATGCTCCCGCGGCCGCGTCGCTGTACGTGCTCGGACGGCGGACGGGCGAGCTGTACCAGATGCTCGACGACCTGCTGGACTATTGTCCGGATGTCGACACGGGCAAACCGCCGCTCGGCGACTACGCGCAGCGCCGGTGGACCTGGCCGCTTCTCGAGTTGAAGACGGATGGGTTCGACGAGGAACCGGCCGCGGTAGCGGAGCGGCTCGCACAGCGGGACGCGAGCGGCAGTTCCGCTCTGCGCCGGTGCCTGCTTCGATTCGAACGCGAAGCGGATGCCGTCCGCGCCGCGATCGCGGTACACATGCCGTCGGATGAAATCCTGACCACGCTCGTGCTGGGCTGGCTCGCGCGAGCGGAAGATGCCGTGGCGAGCGTCGAAGCTGCTCGCGACCGACGACATGTCCTGGCTGAACTGCAGCGCAGACTACCGGATGAAGCGGAGCTACAGGCCTTCTTCGCGGAGAACAGCCGGACGTTCTCGTTTGCTGCGCGGGCGTTCCCTGCGGAGTTCCGCGCCCGTGTCGCCGGCGTGTATGCGTTCTGCCGCATCACCGACGACATTGCGGATGACGCCATCGCACGCGCAGTCAACGCCGGGACGGATACGTTTCCGCACAACAACAGGGACGGGACGATTTCGGTGGAATCGCGCACGGACCTGCTCGACCTGTGGTGTGAACTCGCGCGCGCCTCGCACGCCGGCACCGAGGCCGGCCTGCCACTGCTCGACCGTGTCATGCGCGAGGCCGCGCTGGCGGCGGTACCGTTCCCGTATGTGGAAGAACTGATCGAGGGGATGCGCATGGACCTGCGCGGTCAGCGCTACCCCTCCCTGCCGGCGCTTCGCGTGTACAGCTATCGCGTTGCCGGCGTCATCGGTCAATGGCTCACCCGGATGTGCGGAGTGCACGATGCCGCAGTGCTGGCACGCGCGGCGGACCTCGGCCACGCCATGCAGCTCACGAATATCGTCAGGGACGTCGGTGAGGACCTGAACGCGGGACGCGTGTACCTGCCGGCGGACATGCTGGCAGACGCCGGTCTCGATGAGCAGCACCTCCACGCGTTCGCGGCCGGCGAGCCGGTGACGCAGGCGTATCGCGCGCTGCTCGAGGATCTCATGGCAGCGGCGGATGCACATTATGCAGCTGCACTGTCAGCCGCCCACGCGCTGCCGAAGTTCTTCCGCCGCGCGATCGTCGTGGCCGCGCATGTCTATCGCGGCATCCACGACGAAGTCCGCGCGAACGGCTACGACAACTTCAACCGTCGTGCGCACACCACCACTCCGAGGAAAATCGTCCTCGCCGTCCAGGCCCTGCGCGCAGCGAATCCCGTAACGCCCGTGCGCGGAGCGCGCACAGCGATCTCCGTGGAGAGCGCGCACGCAGAGATTCCAGCTAAGCCCCGCTTCGCCAGGGCGCAGCCTGCCGGACCACGCCCAGCGTTTTCGGAGGCGGCGGCACCCCTGCCGGCGAAGCGGGCCGGTCGCCGCATGGGCAGCAGAATCGTCACGGCGATCATGCTGGGAGCTGCCGCACTGCCACCTGCCCTGGCGGCGCAGGCCGTTGATCCGATATCAGGCGGGTGGAGCGAAGCAGAGCGCGGCGCTGCGAGCGCATGGGATCGCCACCTCGCCCGTGTCCGCTCGGTCTACTTCGAGGCGGTCGACGATGAAGCGGCGATGAGCAGCGGCCGCGCCGCGATCGCCGAGGCACGCAGCGCCATGCCGCGGGGCGGGACGGACGAAGCACTGCTGCTGGCATATGAGGGCGCGTTCACTGCTCTCGAGGCGAAGCACGGATCGTGGCCGATCGCGCGATTCCTCACGGTGCGCAATGCGCTCCAGTTGCTCGACGCAGCTGTCCAGGCCGCGCCGCACGATCTCGAGATCCGCTATTTGCGAATGATCAACGGATACCACCTGCCGTCGCTGTTCGGCCGGGGCGATCAGGCGGCAAACGATTTAACAGCGCTGGAGCGCGCCCTGCCCGGCGCGGAACCATGCCACTCGCCGGACGTCTTCCGGGCCATGGCAGCGTTCGTACTCGAGCACGGCGCACCGGCAGACGCCGACCGCGAGGCACTTTCTGCCGCCATCCGGCGTATCGACACCCGGCCCCGCGAGCAGCTGCTGCCCGGTGTGCGGCGTATCGACACCCGGCCCCGCGAGCAGCTGCTGCCCGGTGAGCGGCGCCGTGATCAGCGAGGAGACCCGTCATGACCGAGCACGTGATCCTGGTCACACCCGACGATGTACCTGTCGGTGTACATGGCAAGCAGGGCGCCCATGTCGACGGCCTCCTGCATCGGGCGTTCTCCGTTTTCGTAGTCGACTCGAGCGGCCGGCTCCTGCTCCAGCAGCGCGCATGGACCAAGTACCATAGTGCGGGTCTCTGGTCGAACACATGCTGCAGCCATCCGCGCCCGGGCGAGTCCACGGCCGCCGCCGCACAGCGTCGCCTGTTCGAAGAAATGGGCTTCAACTGCCCGATCGAGACTGCGTTCTCGTTCGTCTACCGGGCGGACGTCGGCGGCGGTCTGATCGAACACGAGTACGATCACGTCTTCATTGGGCGATTCGATGGTGATCCCGCACCCGACGCCGCAGAAGTGGCGGACTGGAGGTGGATCACACCCCGCGAGCTCGAGCGCGAAATGCGCGAGCGGCCGGACCGCTTCACGTACTGGTTCCGCGTGGCGTACGCGGAGCTGCGCAGCCGCGACCTCTCCTGACTCGCACCGATCCATGACGAGCGGCGCATGTCTGGTGTGCAGCGCATCGGCGGTTAGTATACGACGACCGATGTGAAACAGCCGAGGAGGCCGCACGCATGCCGCAGATCACGAGTCGCAATCCCGCCACCGGTGAGACCCTCCATTCATATGACGCGCTGACGGCCGCGCAGATCGAGCAGCGGCTCGATCTCGCAACGCGCGCGTTCGAGGCGCACCGCCGCACATCGTTCTCCGAGCGTGCCGAATGCATGCGTGCAGCTGCCGACATACTCGACAGCGAGAGGCAGCAGTTCGGCCGCATGATGACGCTCGAGATGGGCAAGCCGATCGCCGCCGCCGTCGCCGAAACGGAGAAGTGCGCATGGGTATGCCGCTACTATGCCGAGCACGCCGAGCGCTTTCTGGCTGACGAGAGCGTGGACACGGACAGGCATCACAGCAGCATTCGCTACCAGCCGATCGGCCCCGTGCTCGCCGTGATGCCGTGGAACTTCCCGTTCTGGCAGGTCTTCCGCTTCGTCGCGCCCGGCCTCATGGCCGGTAACGTCGGTCTGCTCAAGCATGCGTCCAATGTGCCGCAGTGCGCGCTCGCCATCGAGGACATCCTGCGTCGCGCGGGGTTCGGCGCGGGTGTGTTTCAGGCGCTGCTCATTGCGACGGAGGCCGTAGACGGAATCATCCGCGACCCGCGTGTCAGGGCGGTCACGCTCACGGGAAGCGAGGGTGCCGGAGCGGCCGTTGCAAAGGCTGCGGGCGAGTCCCTGAAAAAGACGGTGCTCGAACTGGGCGGCAGCGATCCGTTCATTGTCATGCCCAGTGCCGACATCGAGCGGGCGGCTGCCACTGCGGTGACGGCGCGAACCATCAACAACGGCCAGTCGTGCATCGCCGCGAAACGATTCATCGTGGCAGACTCCGTGTACGACAGGTTCGCGACACTGTTCGTGAAGGGGATGCGCGAACTGAAGCTGGGTGATCCGCTGGATGAAGAGACACAGATCGGACCGCTGGCGACGGAGGGCATCCGCGATGAACTCGCGCAACAGGTCGAGCAGACGGTCGCACGCGGCGGCCGCATCCTCACCGGCGGCAGCGTTCCACAGCGTACCGGCTGGTTCTACGAGCCGACGGTGATCGAGAACATCCCCGTGGATTCGCCCGCGTATCGCGATGAATTGTTCGGCCCCGTCGCATCGCTCTTCCGCGCACGCGACATCAATGATGCGATCCGTATCGCGAACGATTCAGTGTTCGGTCTCGGCAGTGCGGCATGGACCCGGGATGAAACCGAGGAGCGACGTTTCATTGATGAGCTGGAAGCCGGTATGGTATTCATCAACGAGATGGTGGCGTCGGATCCGCGTCTCCCGTTCGGCGGCATCAAGCGCTCCGGCTACGGCCGTGAGCTGGGACGTATCGGGATCCTCGAGTTCGTCAACATCAGGAGCGTCGCAGTGAGTCGGGGCACGGACGGCGGCAAGGCAACGGAGTAGCTGTGCACTGCGGTTTGCGCGTGCTCAATCCCACCAGCCGTGCAGGTACCACCGGTCCCGTCCCGCATCGCGGAAGAGCCAGACCAGGGTACCTTCGGTGGTAACGGCGCGGAAATACTCGCGTGCATATGTCGCATCCCACTGCCCGCCCGAGACACGATCCGGTCCGGCCGCGTGCACGATTGCCTGCCACATCCCATCGCGATAGCGCACGGGTGCGGCATGATCGCGACGCTGTACCGTTTCGACGGTGACAGGACGCGGCTCGGTGAGCAGCTTCAGCGTGAGTCCGACCGGCTCGTCCGCCGTGATCGCGACGTCCATCTCGCGGGGTCCGTGCAGCACCTCGCGCATCGTCAGCGTCCGATGGTCAGCACGCTGCTCGACCAGCGGATGGCCGCTCACGACCGGCTCCCGCATGACATCACCCTGGTCTTCCAGCAGCCGCGCGACCGCCGTCTCCACCGCTCGCGCGGTCGCAAAGCCCGTGTCGAACAGATCACCCTGCACCGCGGCCGCCGCTTCCGTCGCTTCTACCTGGACGGCCACGCCCGACACCGCATCCGGCACGGTCAGCTTCTCGAGCAATGTGCGCACCAGTCGCAGCCACGCCGCGCGGTCCGCTGTCGGTCGCGCAGTCTTCAGTGTGCGCTCCCACACCGAGCCGTTCGCCAGCGGCAGCCGCAGCCGCAGCCGTCGCGCATGCGTGCCGCGCTCACGCATCTGCTCGCACACCCCGCCGAGCAGCGCGTTCGTCGTGAAGATCAGCCGCTCCGGATCCGTCACCACATAATCGATGAAGTCGACCGATGCATTCGGCTGTTCCGGCGGCACCGGCGCGAACAGACGTCGATCATCATCGCCGCGCGCGAGCCGCCACCACCTCACTGCGGCCGCACCGAACCGCACTTCCAGCGCCTCACGCTCGATCGACGCCAGTTCGCCGCACGTCCCGATGCCGACATCCGCCAGCCAGCCCAGCAGCGGGTCCTCCACCCCCAGGGAAGTCAGCGGGTGAGGAGCCAGAAATTCCCGACCGTCACCCGGCGATACGATGGCCAGTCGCTCATCGGCGGCCGTACGCGCTGCCACCAGAGCCAGGATCGGACGCGGTCCGGCACCATAGCGGGCTCGCACACCCGCCGTTCTCAGGCGACATCGGAGGGTCATGTGCACCGCAGCGATATCGAGGCCGCGCACATCGAGCCATACACACGGCGGCTCGAGTGCCAGACGCGGTGACGAATCCGTGAACGCGGCAATCAACTCGTCCGTCGGCGGACATGAAGCGGGAAGAACAATGCTCAGCAGCAACTCGAGTACCTGGTTACGCCGTCGAGGTACGTTCTGCGCCTCGCCCGGGTCCGGCGTCTCCACCCGGGTCGTGCCATGCTCCCCGAAGCCTGCGCCGCGCTCCCCTTCGATCCACCAGCCGAGCTTCCGGCGAGACCCGCGCACAATGAGTCCTCACCGGCAGCTCGAAGGACGTTCGGCCGCTCCAGCCCATCGATGAGGCCTCGACCTCGATGCGCACCGCCGTCACCTCCACCGGCTCGCCGAACGGATCGCGCCGCCACCGGTATCCCTCCGGGCGGGTCCGGGAGGCAATCCTCAGGTGACTGAGCGCAGCCTCGCCGACCGACAATACCAGGGCCGCCCCGCCCGCCCGCGCCGCCCGTGACAGCCGCACCGCTTCCCGGCCCGTCTCGCGACCCACTCCGGTCAGCACCACGAGCGCGAAGCCGCCGCTGCGCAGAAGCTCCTCCGCCCCCACGAGCGCCGCGCGCTCGTGAGCCGGACGCACCAGCAGCGGACCTTTGCGCCAGAAGTCGGCGCCGAGCTCTCCGCTCGCATCCACCCACGCCGCGCGCTCCCCACGCCCTACCGCCGCCTCCACCGCCGTGCGCAGCACTGCCGTCGCACCACCGCCCGGTTGCCAGGTCGTCAACCGGCCGCGCGCCAACCCGCCGCCCGGCAGCAACATGTCCAGCGCAGCAATCCCCGTCCCCACCGACACGGCCGTGCCCCGGCCGAGCGGCAGCGCATCGGGGAACCGGCGCTCCAGCGCCTGCCTCAGTTCATGCACCGCAGCGGCATTCATGACCGGAACCTAACCCGAACAAATACCGAAAACAACAGGGGTCGGCCGACCTGCGAGCGGCCACGCGTTACCCTGGGATTCCGCGGCTTCCGCTGATCGCGCTGACTCCCCGGGCCGGCCAGCCGCATCAGGACGCGAAGCGGCTTCCGCCGGTACCGCCATCCCCCTACCATGAACGGCTTCACGGTGCGCGGGTGCGCACGCGAGCGACGCCAATACCAAACAGAACGCGCTCGTGCGCGTCCAATGCGAATGATGACACCGCTTCCAGGCCGCAGCGTCGCCAACTTGATGAGAGTCAACGAAAACGCAGGATCATGCGTCCTGTAGATGTAGGGGGCGAGACGGATGCCCGCCTGGTACGCCGGGCCCGCGAGGGAGACCGGGACGCGTACGAGAGGCTGGTCCGCCGGTACCTGAAGACCGCCTATGCGGTGGCACTGGCGGAACTGGGCGATCAGCGGGATGCCGAGGACGCGGTACAGGACTCGTTCATCACAGCGCTGGAGCGGCTGGACGACTGCCGGGATCCGGCAGCATTTGCGGGATGGCTGCGCCGGATCGTGCGCAACCGGGCGCGCTCGGTGCGCCGCCGTGAGCGGGTTCGCGAGACGGAGTCGCTGGCGAGTGCGATCAGTGCCTCGTCGAAGCGGGACCCCGGCGGGGATCTGGAGCGTTCGGAGATCCGCCGACAGCTGGAAACAGCGCTGCGGACATTGACTGAAGTGCAGCGGCGGGTGGTACTGATGCACGATCTGGAAGGGTATCGTCACCGCGAGATTGCGGTGGAGCTGGACATACCGGAGGGAACGGTGCGCTCGCATCTGTTCTTCGCACGGCGCGCACTCCGCACGCAACTCGGAGACGCGGGACACAGGGGGCATGACGATGGATGAACGACTGGACCTGACAGCACTGGAACCGGACGAGGCACAGCGCGAGTTGCTCGTTGCGGCGATCATGCAGCGGGCCGGGCGTGAGCTCGAGCGTCGCGCGGCGGAAGACGTCAGTCCAATCGCGATACTGTCCGACTGGATGCGTCCCGCACTCGCGGCAGCGGCAGTAGTAGCTGCGCTGGCAGTGTCGGTGTTGACGCAGCAGGAACTGACGGCACATGTGGAACCGGGCAGCGGTCTGACGGATGCACTCGCCGTCCCGGCACCCGTGAATGAATGGCTCATCAGCGATCGGTCTCCGACGGTGGCGGACCTGCTGATCGCAATGGACGGGGAGGCACACTGATGGTAACAGCAAAGCGCGCGCGCATGATGGGCGTGCTGGTACTCGCAATCATGTTCAGCGTCGGCGCACTTACGGGTGCAGCGACGATGCGTGTGACGACGGCAGAGGAAACCAGGACACAACAGGGGGAGACGCGCCGACCCGATCTCTTCGAGACGCTGGAGTTGACGGGCGAGCAGCGCACGCAGGTCGACGCGATCATGGAGCGTCGCCGCGATGAGGTGGATGCATTCTGGAAGGAGCACGGCCCTGAGCTGCGTGCGATCATGGACTCCGTGCGGGCGGAGATCCGCACCGTCCTGACGCCGGAGCAGCAGGCGCTGGAGGAGGCGTTCCGCGCGGATCGTCGCAAGCACTATCAGGATCACAACCGCAGATGAGGAAGTGACCCGGCGCGCGGATCGTCGCAGGCATTCGGGCTCACGACCGTAGATGAGGAAGTCACTGATGTCCATATCGACTCGAAACCGCGCAGCGCGATGCAGCGCGGCAGCGCTGCTCGCGATGCTGACGGTCACAGCCGGCGACCTCGCCGCGCAGACCCCGGAGCCCGTAACGCTCACCCTCGATGAGGTGGTGCGTCGGACGCTGCAGAACAGCCCGCAGGTCATGCAGGCGCAGGGCGCCGTGCAGACGGCAGGCGCATCTGAACTGACCGCGTTCGGCTCATTCCTGCCGAATCTGAACATCAGCAGCGGCGCGGCACTGTCGAGCACGCAGCGGTTCGACCCGAATACGAACACGAACGTGACCGGCTCGAGCGACAGCTACAACGCGGGCATCAGCAGCTCGATCGATCTCTTCACGGGCGGCCGGCGCGGCGCGCAGCTGACACAGGCGCGGATGGAGACGCGCGCCTCCGAAGCATCCCTGGTGCAGCAGCGATACGCTGTGACGCGCAACGCGAAAGCGGCGTATTTCGACGTCGCCCGCGCCAGCGACCTGATCCGTTCGGCGGAAGCGCGGCTTGAACGTGCGGACGAAGGCCTGGCGGCGGCGCAACTGCGCTCGCAGGCGGGCTCGGCGACGCGCTCCGATGTGCTGCGATCCGAACTCGAGCGGACGAACGCCAGGCAGGCACTCCTGCAGGCGAACAATCAGAAGCGTGCGGCGATGTACGCGCTCGGCCGACTCGTCGCGATCGATGGACCGGTTGATGTAGCGGGCGAGCACCCGCTGACTGCGGAGGAGCTGACGCTCACGCCGGAACAGCTGCTCGAGCTCGCGCTCACTCAGGCCCCGGCCGTGATCACAGCGCAGGCCAACGAGCGCGCCGCGCAGGCGGGCATACGCGTCTCACGCGCGCAGTACATGCCGAGCGTGAATAGCTCCGGCAGCTACAACTGGAATAACGATGCGCCGTCGTTCGCCGACATGCGCAGCAGCTGGTCCGTACGAATGGGTCTATCGTTTCCGGTCTTCAACCGGTTCGCCCGCGAGGAGTCCGTCGAGCGCTCACGTGTGAGTGCCACGGTCGCGCGGTATCAGCTCGAAGATGCGCGGCGCGCAACCCGCGCCAACCTCGAAGCGCTGCTCGGTACGCTCGAGACATCACGCCTGGCAATATCGATCGCACAGGAAGCACTGGCGCTGGCGGAGGAGGATCTACGGGTCCAGCAGGAGCGTTACCGACTGGGCGTCTCGACGATTCTGGAGCAGGTGACGTCACAGGAGAACCTGGTCGCGGCGGAGACGAGCCTGATCGCGGCGCAGTATGACTACCAGCTTGCGCTGGCGGAGCTGGAATCACTGATCGGACGGGAATTGCAGGCAGCGTAGATGGACGGGACTGTAGGCGCGGGAGTAGCTACAGGACGGGCTGAAAGCGCGGGATATGAGTGCGGTCGGCGAACAGGGCCGACGCCTGACATTTGGACGACGTGGAGGTAGTACAATGAAGAAATGGATGAAGCCGGCGATACCGCTCGCGGTCGTTATAGTGGCGGGCAGCGCGTTCGTGGTCCGGGACCGCGGCAACGTGGAAGAGGATGACGGCGCGCTCGAATTTGCAGTCGCCGAGCAGCGTTCGCTCGAGGTCACGGCCGAGGCTGCGGGCCTTATCGAGCCAATCCGCCTGGTGGAAGTGAAGTCGAAGGCCTCGGGCGAGATCACGTCACTCCACGTCGAGACGGGCGATGCCGTGCGGCGCGGCGACCTGCTGGGCCAGGTAGACCCGCGGGACGTTCGCAACACGTACGCGCAGGCCGAAGCCGACCTGGCGGTCGCGCAGGCACGGATGACGACGGCGCGGGCGCAGAAGCAGCGCTCCGAGGAACTGCGCAAGGCGAATGTCATAACGGAACAGGAGTACGAGTCCGCGACGTTCGAGGAGGCCAATGGCCGCGCACAGCTTGTGAAGGCACAGGTGAACCTCGAGCTGGCCCGCGAGCGGCTGAGCGACGTGACGATCCGTGCGCCCACGGACGGGGTCATCATCAGCAAGACCGTCGAAGAGGGCACGATCATTCAGTCGGCCAGCCAGAACATCTCGGGTGGCTCGATCATCTTCACGATGGCGGACCTGTCGGAGATGCAGGTGCGCACGCTCGTGGACGAGACGGACCTCGGCAAGATTCAGCCGGGACAGCAGGCGCGCGTATCGGT
Organism: Gemmatimonadota bacterium; assembly: GCA_018224305.1. GTDB lineage: Bacteria > Gemmatimonadota > Gemmatimonadetes > Longimicrobiales > RSA9 > SH-MAG3. The sequence goes on along the minus strand of JAGTUV010000306.1, from coordinate 441 downwards.
CGAAGCGTATCCGGGTCGCACCTTCCTGGGCACGGTACTGAAGATCGAGCCGCAGGCGATCGTCGAGCAGAACGTCACAATGTTCCCGGTGCTCGTGCACCTGCAGAACGGCGATGGCGCGCTCAAGCCGGGCATGAACGCGGAGGTCGTGGTCGAGGTGGCGCGTCGTGACAATGTGACGACCATCCCGAACGCCGCCGTCGTATCCGTTCGTGACGCCGCTGCCGCGGGCACGCTGCTTGGATTGACGGAGGAGCAGGTGCGTTCCGCCATGCGCGCGTCCTCCGGTGCCGGGCGAAACGGCGCCGATGAAAGTGCAGGCAACGGCACGCGGATCGCTGCCGGAGATCGTCAGGCCGCGGATCCGGTTGCCGGGGCGGGCGGGTCGCCGGCTGCCGCGGCCGGGTCGCGGGCTGCCGCGGCGGGGTCGCCGGCTGCCAT
>JAGTUV010000305.1 GCA_018224305.1 Gemmatimonadota bacterium | reverse complement strand
GGCGCCAACGCCGCGATGTTCGGCATCGTGAATGGCATACTGCTGCGCCCGCTGCCGCATGCGGATCCGCACGAGCTGGTGCTGCTGTACCAGTCGAGCCCACGCACGGGTGAGCTGCTCGGGTCCGTGTCGTACGAGGACATGCAGGACTGGCGGACGCGCACGCGTTCACTCTCGACGATCGCCGCGTTCGCGCCGGTGCCGACGATCCTGAGCGGCAGCGGCGATCCGGTCGAGGTCGAGCTCACATACGTCACGGACGCGTTCTTCGATGTGCTGGGTGTGCCCGTCGCGCACGGGCGTCCGCTGCTGGACGACGATCATCGACTCGCGCAGCGCAACGCGGTGATCAGTGATCACATGTGGCGCACTCACCTGGACGCGGAGCCCGGCGTGATCGGCAGCGCGATATTCCTGCGCGGCATTCCCTACACGGTGGTGGGCGTGATGCCTCCCGGCGCGCTGTACCCCACGGCGGGAACGGCCGTGTGGGTGCCACAGTCGCTCGTCGAGGCGAACATGTTCTCGAACGGGATGCCGACGCGACGGGATCGCTACCTCGAGAGCATCGCTCGCCTGGCGCCGGGCTCGACCGCGGAAGAGGCGCAGCGTGAGCTGGCGGCAGTATCCGCACAGCTCGCCGCGGATCATCCGGAGAGCAACGAGGACTGGTCCTCCGCCGCGGTGGTGCCGCTCCGGTCATCGATCACGGGCGATGTGGATGATGCACTGATGATCGTGCTGGGTGTGGTGGGCTTCATTCTGCTCATCGGCTGCGCGAACCTGGCGAATCTGCTGCTCGCGCGCGGCTCCGCACGAAGTCGTGAGCTGGCGGTGCGTGCCGCACTCGGTGCCGGTCGTCGCCGTATCGTGCGGCAGCTGCTCACGGAGAGCATCGTGCTCGCGGTCCTCGGCGGCATGCTCGGACTGCTGCTGGCGTGGGTGGGCGTTCAGACGATCGTCGCACTCAGCGCCGATACGCTGCCACGCATCGAGGATGTGCGCGTCGATGGAAGTGTGGTCACGTTCGGTCTGCTGCTCGCCACAGTGACCGGTGTGCTGTTCGGAATCGTACCCGCACTGCGCATGGCGCACACCGATCCGCAGCACGACCTGCGTGGCGGCCGCGGCTCTCTCGGCGCGGACGGACAGCGCCTGCGCAGCGCGCTCATCATCGCGGAGGTGGCGCTCGCGGTACTGCTGGTGATTGGCGCGGGCCTCATGGCGCGCAGCTTTCTCGCGCTGCGCAGTGTCGACCCCGGCTTCGACCCCGATCACGTGCTCACGGTCGCGATGCAGATCAATTATTCCGGCGTGCCGGACGAGGAGATCGTGCAGTTCCTGGTGCAGCGCAGGGAAGATATTCTGGAGCGCGTGCGCGAACTGCCGGGCGTCGAGCACGCTGGCATGATCAACGTCTTCCCGCTGAGCGACGACGGCGCGTTCTCGACCGAGTACACGCGCGCGGGCGCCGATGCCGTGCCCGGCCAGCCGGGCTTGCAGGCCGATACGCGCTACATCGACCCTGGCTACCTGCAGGCGATGGGCATCCCGCTGCTGCGCGGCGACCCCCTGCCGTTTCTGCTCCCGGCAGACGCGCTGGTGCCCGTCCTGATGAGCGAGAGCGCCGCACGCCGGCTGTGGCCGGACGGCGATCCGCTCAACCGGACCATCAACGCGCCGTGGGGCGAGGCGATGATCATCGGGATCGTCGGCGACGTGCGGCAGATCGGGCTCGCGCAGGCCGCGCCGCCCGCGGTGTATTTCCCCCAACGCATCGCACCGCGCCTGCTCGCAACGCTAGTCGTGCGGACGACGGGCGATCCGATGGCACTCGCCGCACCGATACGGCAGGTCATCAGGGATGTCGCGCCCAACCAGCCCATTCGCAGCACGGAATCGCTCCGGACCGTGATGGCGGAGTCGATCGCACGCGACCGCTTCTTCACGCTGCTGTTCGCAGTGTTCGGCGCACTCGCGCTCGCACTCGCAGCGGTTGGCATCTACGGCGTCCTCGCATACTCCGTGCGGCAGCGCACGCAGGAGATCGGCGTACGCATGGCACTCGGCGCCCGTGCCGGCGACGTGCTGCGCATGATTGCCGGCGACGGCATGAAACTGGTCGGCATCGGCATCGTCGCCGGCACCATCGCGGCGCTCATCCTCAGTCGTATCCTCGCCAGTCAGCTTTACGGCATCACGGCGACCGACCCGCTCACGTTCGCCGCCGCCATCGCGTTCCTCGGCGCGATTGCACTCATTGCCGCACTGATCCCGGCACGGCGCGCGACCCGCGTGCCGCCCATGACCGCGCTGCGCCCGGACTGAGCGGACGCTGTGTCCCGTCCGCCGGACGCCGATGTGTCCGCCGCCGATGGCAGCCCCGGTATCGAACGGCTCCCTGATGCTTGCCGCAACTGCATGATTTAGCGTCGCTTGCGCCGGTTCCGACACGACTCGGATCGATGGCACGGGTGGTGACTGTCTGAAGGGTGGACTCACGCCTGGAGGAAGTCATGTTCGGACTGGCAGGAAGGACCCGGCGCAGCACCCGACGCAGCACCCGGCGCAGCACCCGCCGCAGCACCCTGCTCATCGCATTTCTGGCATTGCTCACGATATCGATCGGCGCGTGCGATGACGTGGTCGGCATCGGCTCGCGCGACCTCGAGATCCTGAGCCCGCGCAGCAACCAGACGCTGTACGGCTACGAGACGCTGCGTGCGCGCGTGCGCGGTCTGCATCTCGAGGATTACGACATCTACTGGTACATCGACGACGGCGTCGAGCGGCGCATGTACGACGAGTGGGAGGCGCGGACGGAGCACAAGGCCTACGAGGTCGATACGTGGGACTGGTACTGGAACGGTCGCGGTCCCTACACCATCGGCTTCATCGCGGAGGACCGCCGCGGCCGGCGCATCGCGGAACGGACCGTGCGCGTGTACGTGGAGTGACGTCCGCACGATGATCATGCTTTCCTTCATGCTCGGCATGTACAAGGACGCGAAGAAGAACGCCATGACCTATGGTGGTTCGATCGTCATCTTCATTGCGGCGTTGTGGCTGGTACGGAGTCAGCAGACGGTCGGCGATGTCGCATACATGAAGGCGATGATCCCGCACCATTCGATCGCCATCCTGACGAGCGAGCGCGCGCACATCCGCGATGCGCGGGCACGGGAGCTCGCGGACTCCATCATTGCAGCACAGCGGCGCGAGATCGCGGAGATGAAGTATCTCATCGCCGATATCGAGGAGCACGGTGTGCAGACGACGCCGGACTCAGAGCGATAACGCACGTCCGGCAGCGAAGCGAAGTAGTCCAGCGAGGTAACATTCGGGCGACCGCTTGCGCTGACGTCGCGGGATCAAATGCCGGAAATAGACCCGTGTCCGGCGAGCGTCAGAACAGCAGCGGATATGGATTGACCGCTATTCCGCGCGACCATGACGCCGCAGGCTGACCGCGCAGGATGCCGAAGTGCAGATGCGGCGTTCCCGGAGGTGCATTGCCGGTGGTTCCCACGTAGCCGATTACCTGCCCGCGCTCGAGCTGCATGCCATCGGAGATTCCGTCGGCATAGTCATCGAGATGTCCATACAACAGGATAAAGCGCTCCGACATATCGGTTGCGTAAACCATCAGACCACCGGCCTTGCTGTCGAACAGCTTCAGCACGCGGCCATCGGTAGCGGCCAGCACCGGTGTGCCACGCGGAGCGAGTATGTCGATCGCTTCGTGCAGCCGCTGCCCGCGCGGCTCGGCAAACGTGTCGCGCAGGTCGGTGCGGACGATACCCCTGACAGGGATCACGATGCGCGACCGCAACTCCGCCAGTTCCTGCTGCGTCGCGCTCGTAAGCCCGGCAGGTGTTGCAACCTCCGTCGCAGCGAATGCCGGCAGACTGGTGGACGTCAGCAGCATCGCCAGGACAGCGTTCGTGGTCTGCGTGCGCTGATCGGCGCCAGCGATGCTCGCAGTACGGTCCCCGGGCCGGTATCCATGCCACGCGAACTGCGAATGATTGCCACCTTCGATCCAGATCAACCTCGCATGCGACGGCAGCCGCGCCTGCGCTTTGGCTATATCGTCCGTCCGCGTCAGGCCATCGCGCGTGCCCGCGATCAGCGCGACCGGCACGGGCACGGAGCTGAGGTCGATGTCGCGCGGATGCTCACTGCCGATCAGCACCACGCCGGCCATTCCTGCCGGAGCGAAGGCAGCGAGTGTCGAAGCAGACGCGCCGCCGCCGCCATAACCCACCAACAGCCAGCCACCTGCGCGTGCATTCGCCTGGAGCACACGCGCGATGCGCAGGTTCAACCCCTCGGCTTTCACTCCGCCGAACAGCGTCCTGCGTGGTGATTCGATGATGTATGCGCGATGTCCCCGGCGTGCCGCCGCATGGGCAAGCGGAGCGTACGACCGGGGATCGACGCGACCGGCAGGAAAGATGATGAGAGAGCGAAGCGAATCCGGAGCCGCGCCCTGGCGAGTGAAGTGCCAGACACCGGCATCCCGGTTCACCGAGACTCCACCACTCGACACCGCAGCTCCGCGCGCCTCCTCCGATGGTCGGCCTGCGACCTGCGCCCATACCGCGACTGCCAGGCAGGACGACACGGCAATCGCCGCCGTGGCGATGCCGGCGCGCTTCCAGCCCTCGATCGCCTCCTGCACTATCACTTTCCGCAAGGGAACTCAACTCTTCAGCCAGGAATCCGCGGCTCTTCAGCCAGTCCGCGTCGCAATCTGCCGGCTACCCGGGCCAGCATGACGCGTGGGGGGTGCCCGGTCGAGCACGTCCCGTTCGGTTGATACACCGGCCGTCCTGATTGAAAGCCAGTCCGCGCCGATCTGATGGTTCGAGGCCACTGCCGCTTACGTCGCGCCCAACAGGGTCCGGATGGCGCGTGCTGCCTGACATCGCTACTCTCAAGCGGAGAAAACCAGAACAGGAAGGACGGAATGACGTCGCCAGTCAGAGTGAGGTTCGACGCCGCTGACACCGCCATCACCGCGTGGATGGCGCATCACGGGATACCCATTCTCCGCCTCGCCCTGGGCCTCGTGTTCGTCTGGTTCGGCGCGCTCAAGTTCGTGCCCGGTCTCAGTCCCGCCGAGGATCTCGTCCGCGCCACCGTTCCGTTCCTGCCAGGCGAATTCTTCCTGCCGTTCCTCGGGCTGTGGGAGGTCGCGATCGGCCTCGGCTTCCTCACCGGGCGGGCGCTCCGGCTGACGATCCTCCTGCTCTTCCTCCAGATGCCCGGCACCCTCGCTCCTGTAGTTCTCCTGCCCGAACGGGTGTTCACGATCTTCCCCTACGGACTCACACTCGAGGGACAGTACATCGTGAAGAACATGGTCCTCATCGCTGCGGCTCTGGTCATCGGTGCGACCGTGCGCGGCAGGCGCCTGCTGGAAGCGGAAGTCGCGGCTTCTGCTGCGGCCGGCGAGGAGCGGTGAGGCTGTTGGTTGAGCGGAGGCATAGCCGGCGTGGGCATAGAGCCGGCGTGGGCACGGCCGGCGCTGGCACGGCGGACACCGGCAGGCGGGCACCGGCAGGCGGGCACCGGCAGGCGGGCTTTGTTGTGCAAAGTACTTGACGTGCGGCGACGGCCACGCCATCTTTGACCCATGAGCATTCCACTACGACGGCCGCAGGCCGACGAGACCGCGCTGCACGAGCGCGCCATGGACGACCTGCGCTTCATCCGCCAGACGATGGAGCGCGCCGGCTCGTTCACCGCCGTGCCCGGGTATGGCGGTGTGATGCTCGGTGTGACCGCCCTCGCCGCAGCGTGGTTCGCGTCCCGACAGCCGGATGCGTTTGGCTGGCTCGTGGTATGGCTCGCCACCGCAGTGGTCGCGCTCGGCATCACGGCGGTGTCGATGACACTCAAGGCGCGCCGCGCCGGAGTGGCGCTCGACTCCGGTCCCGCGCGCAAGTTCATGCTGAGTTTCCTGCCACCGGTGGCCGTTGCGATCGTGCTGAGCGGCGCCTTCTACCTGCGCGGCATGCACGAGCTCTTTCCAGGACTGTGGCTGCTGTCGTACGGAGCCGCGATCGTGAGCGCCGGCACGTTTTCCGTGCGCATCATTCCCGTGATGGGCGTGTGCTTCATGCTGCTGGGTGCGACGGCGCTCGTGACGCCCGCGGCATGGGGGGACATCTTCATGGCGGCTGGCTTCGGCGGGCTGCACATCGTATTCGGTTTCATCATCGCGAGGAGTCACGGTGGCTAGGCGAAGCTCTGCGCGTCGCGCCGAACTGCACGCGGACGACACGCCACAGAAGGAGGAGCCCGTGCCCGCGCCTGCGAAACGCACCCGCGGCCGGAAGGGCAGCGCGGTCGAACTGGACCGCACCATTCACGAACGGATGCGGCTCGCCATCATCAGCGCGCTGGCCGGCTCCACGTCGCTCACGTTCAACGAGTTGAAGAAGCTGATCGGCGCGACGGACGGCAACCTCAGCGTGCACGCGCGTCGCCTCGAGGAGGCGGGCTTCATCGCATGCGACAAATCGTTCGAGGGTCGCGTGCCCCGCACGGAGTACAGCATCACCACCGAGGGGCGGCGTGCACTGAACGAATATCTCGGTCACATGGAAGCGCTCATCCAGCGGGTCCGCGAGGGCTGATCACGCCGGGGCGCCTTTTTATTTCGGGCTAAACTTTATGTCACAAAGTACTTCCTTGCCCACCCACGTCGCCATCATCATGGATGGGAACGGGCGCTGGGCCACCAACCGCGGACGGCCTCGCTTTGCCGGGCACCGCGCCGGTGCGGCCGCCGTGCGGCGCGTAGTCGAGGCTGCGCCGCACCTGGGCATCACCACGCTGACGCTGTTCGCGTTCTCGGCGGACAACTGGAAGCGACCCGCGACGGAAGTGAACCGCCTGCTGCGACTGTTCCTCGGATACGTGCGTGCGGAGACCGCGACATGCGTGGAGCGCGGCGTGCGACTGACCGTCATCGGACGCAGGGACCGTCTGCCGCCGACACTGGTGGAAGCGGTCGAGACAGCGGAGCACGCGACGGCCGGCGGCAGGACATTGCACCTGCGTCTCGCGATCGACTATTCCGCGCGTCATGCGATCGCGCAGGCAGCGGCGGCCGGCACGCTGGAAAGCATGGAAGCTGTCGACCTGCTGATCCGGACGGGGGGTGAGAAACGGCTGAGCGATTTCCTGCTGTGGGAGTCTGCGTACGCCGAACTGTACTTCACGCCGGTCGCGTGGCCGGAGTTCAGCGCCGCGTCGCTGGCGGAGGCACTCGCCGAATACCGGCGCCGGCAGCGGCGCTTCGGCGGACTGCCCGGCCTGCCGGGTCCGCGGGACGAAGCGGCGGTGGCATCATGAGCACCATTCTCCTGCGACGTTCGGCATTCGCGGGCGCACTCGCACTCGGCATCGCAGGCAACTACCTGCTGCGCGCGCCCGGGCAGCCCGCGCTGAACGTGCTCATCTGGGCGGTGGCCGGTGCCTCGCTGCTGGTGTGGCGACGTCACGTGCGCGGCGATGCCCTGCGCGGCGAAGTGCTGGCGCTGCTGATGCTGGCCGTCGCGTTCGCCGCGGCGATGGTGTGGCGCGCAGCGGAAGCGCTGACGCTGATGAACCTTGCACTCGCGGCCGGGCTGGTCACGTTCGCCGCCGCGCGCGGCGGGGTGCCGTGGCTGCGCACGTCCGGTGTCGGTGACTGGGCGGTCGGTGTGGTGCGCGTGGGGCTGATGATGGCCGCGGGTCCGTTCGGGTGGATCCAGCGGCGACCGGCCGCTGTCGAGGATCGTGCGCCGGTGCCTGCGTGGCGCGTCAGGACGCGACTCGCGGTGCGCGGAACGGTGCTCGCCATCCCGGCGCTCATTGTTTTTACTGCGTTGCTCGGTTCGGCAGATCCGGTGTTCGCGCGCGTGCTCGGCAACCTCGTGAGCATCGACATCGCGGACATCCTGCCCCATGTCGCGCTCACGGCGATCCTGGCCTGGCTCACGCTCGGATACCTCCGTGCGTTCGACACCGTGCCGTCCAGGCAGGTGGAACTCCCCGGGTCGCCGGGCCTCGCTCACGGCGAAGTAGCCGTCGCGCTCTGGCTGGTCAACGCGCTCTTCCTGCTGTTCGTCGCGATTCAGGTGCGCTACCTCTTCGGCGGCGGCGCCGTCGTGGAAGTGACACCCGGACTCGGCTATGCGGAATACGCACGACGCGGCTTCTTCGAGCTCGTTGCGGTTGCAGCGCTGGTGATTCCCCTGCAACTCATCGCGGACTGGGCCGCTGCGCCGGACATGCGCCGGGCCGCTGCGCCGGACATCGAGCGCGCCGCTGCGCCGGACATCGAACGCGCCGCTGCGCCGGACATCGAGCGCGCCGCCGCTCCGGAGGCAGACCATGCCGCGGTGACATTCGCAGATCGGGCCGCCGTGGCGGGCTCAGATCAAGCCGCCGAGCCGGCCGCGAAACGGGACCGCAAGGTGCTGCGTGTCAGCGCACTCGTGCAACTCGTGCTGCTCGCAGGCATCATCGCGTCGGCCGTGTATCGCATGCAGCTGTACCAGGACGCGTACGGCCTCACCGAGTTGCGACTGTATGTCAGCGTGTTCATGGGCTGGGTGACGTTCGTGCTGCTGTGGCTCGGCGCCACGGTGCTGCGCGGTCGCCGGCAGCACTTCGCCGTCGGTGCGCTCGCTTCTGCATTACTCTGTGCGGCGACGTTGAACGCGGTGAACCCGCAGGCGCTCATTGCGCGGACGAACGTCGAGCGCGCGGCGGCCGGCCGTGCGTATGATCCCGCGTACGCAGCCTCACTCGGCGCCGATGCGGTGCCCACGCTCGTGCGTCTCATGCCGCGACTCGCGGCCGCAGACCGCTGCATTCTCGGAGAGCGACTCGGCCGCTGGACCGACGAACCGGTTGACGACTGGCGAACGTGGAACTACGGCGAGTGGCGTGCGCGACGGGCCGTGCGGGGTGTGTTCCTCGATCCGTGTCCCGGGACGGCGGCGAAGGCGAGTGCATAGCGGAGCGTGTGTGGAACGCCGGCGCGAGTCGTGCCGAAATGCGGATTTGTGAGAGGCCGCCACGGAGGCCGCCACGGAGGCCGGCACGGAGGGCCGGCACGGAGCCGGCGCG
>JAGTUV010000304.1 GCA_018224305.1 Gemmatimonadota bacterium | reverse complement strand
GTACTCTCGCTCCGCCGCTGTTGCCTCCTGCCGTGCCAAATCGAACCGCTCCGCAACTATACAGTTCAGCGTGGGATTAACCGCTTCGATCCGCCGGATGTGAACCTCGACCAGCTCGACGGACGAGAGATCGCCCTCGCGCAACCGCACGATCAAAGAGGTTACGTTCGGCCAGGAGGCCGTCAGCGGCGGAAGCCTGCTTTCCAGTTACACCGGACAGTGGATCCTCACGCGTTCAAGCCTTGTCCTTGTCCTCTGCCCGCGCCGCCATGGAGCCGTAGATTGCCCGTATCCGGAGGGCTCGGACGGCGTTTCATCTCGTTTTACTATGGCGAGCCAGTCAGGTGCCATTGGCAGTATCTGGCCCTGGTCAAGGATACAGATCGTCGCCGAGGGTCCTACCTTGCGACCTTAGGAGTCCCAGAGACCGTTTCCGACGCCGGCGTCGAGGCCGCTCTCCGGCCCACTTCATCGAATTGGCCCGCTTGTTGCCATTTCATGAGTCCAACTTCACCGGAGGCAATGATGCTTTGGACAATTGTCGTAATCCTGTTTGTGCTGTGGCTGCTCGGGTTCATCAGTGGTACGGTCGGTGGATTGATCCACATTCTGCTGGTGATCGCGATCATCGTAGTTCTGATCCGCGTGATCCAGGGCCGCAAACCCATCTGACGTTCGAAGCGAGGTCGTGTGGTTGGCGTCCTCATGTAGGGCAGTCAAATACGTCGGGGGGTCGGCACAGTGTGCCGGCCCCCCGGACGTTTGCAGGCAGTTGACGGGGCCGTTTGAAGGCAGGGCCGCACGCCGTCGTCTCATGACGGTCTCCGCTGAGCGCGATCGAGCCTTCACGATAGACACCGCAGCTCCACATTGCCAGCGCGCGCCTGGCGGCATCATCTTGCCATGTACTCCCCATTCGAATCCACCCGCGAGGCACGATGAAGACCCTGCTGCGCGCTGCTGTCATTCTTGCGGCGCTGGACTGTCTGGCCGCTGAAACTGCTGCAGGTCAGCTCGCCGACACGACGCGATACGAAATCTGGTTCCCGAATGCGTCGCGACATGAGGCCGAGATCAGAGTGACCTACACGGGGCTGCCGCCGCAGCCGCTGGAGTTGCGCATGAGCCGGTCGTCCCCCGGCCGTTATGCGCTGCATGAGTTCGCAAAGAACGTATACAACGTGCGAGCCGAGGATGGGGACGGTCGCGCGCTCACCCTGCTCAGGCCGGATCCACACCAGTGGGACGTACACAATCACAACGGCACGGTGCGCGTGTCCTATACCTTGTTCGGTGACCATGCCGATGGCACGTACACGGGGATCGACGTGACTCACGCCCACATGAACATGCCCGCGACATTCATGTGGGCACGCAACACTGCGGACCGGCCGATAGCGATAACGTTCCGTATACCCGAGAGCTCGGGTTGGAATGTGGCGACTCAGCTGATTCCGACCAGCGACCCCATGCGCTACGCGGCTCCGCATCTGCAGTACTTTCTAGACAGCCCCACCGAACTGAGCGCGTTCGAATCACGTGAGTGGGACGTGCAAGGCGGTGCGCAGCGGATTCGCATTGCAATGCACCATCTTGGCACGAGCAGCCAGCTCGATGAGTACGCGGCACATACACGGCGGATCGTCGAAGAACAGGCAGCGGTATTCGGAGAGCTACCGGAGTTCGACTTCGGTGTGTACACGTTCATTGCCGACTATCTGCCGTGGGTCCGGGGCGACGGGATGGAACACCGCAACTCGACTATCCTGACGAACACAGGATCGCTTTCGAACATGGTCGGGCTGCTGGGAACGGTTGCTCACGAGTTCTTCCACGCGTGGAATGTCGAGCGCATGCGGCCGGCATCGCTCGAGCCGTTCGACTTCGAGCAGGCGAACATGTCAGGCGACCTGTGGTTCGCGGAAGGGTTCACCAGCTACTACGGCCCCCTGTCACTGCGCCGCGCGGAAGTGTACGACGACGCCAGATATGCGTCCGCATTGAGCGGTGCGATCAACACGGTGAGCAACGCTCCTGGGCGTCGGTTCTTCACACCAGTGGAGATGAGCCTCCAGGCACCGTTCGTCGACGCGGCGACATCGGTCGACGCGCAGAACCGGGCCAATACGTTCATCTCGTATTATACGTGGGGCGCGGGGATCGGCCTCGCGCTCGACCTGACTATCCGGGCCCGCTACCCTGACCTGACTCTCGACGACTTCATGCGAGTCATGTGGCGGGAGTACGGAGTGCACCAGGAGAACCTCACGCCGCAACGCCCCTTTACCCATGACGATCTGCGCGTCACTCTTGGCGAAATGCTGGACGATACGGCCTTTGCCAGTGACTTCTTCCGTCGCTACATCACAGGTCGGGATGCGCCCGATTACGCGACGCTGCTCGCACCCGCCGGCATCCTTGTTCGCAAGGCGCGCCAGGGTTCCGCAACGATCGGAGCGCCGCGTCTGGACGTGCAGAATGGAGGTGTTGTCGTCATGGGTCCCGTGCTCGCAGGCACTGCCCTGTACGATGCCGGTGTTTCGCTCGGTGACCGCCTTGTCGCGCTAAACGGCCGTGAGGTGGAGACGGTTGATGCGGTGACCTCCTTTGTCGCCGCTCTGCGCCCCGGTGACTCGATCGCGATCATGTTCGAGCAGCGCGGAGTGCGGCGTACGCAGAATGTGCATACTGGAGAAGACCCGACCCTCGAGGTAGTGCTCTACGAAGATGCAGGCATGGAGCTGACGGAGACGATGCGGCAGTTCAGGGCAGCCTGGCTGAATCCGAAGGCGCGCTGACCGTTCGATCAACGCGCCTCCGGGTCACTCAGTCCGCAAGAGCACCTGTATTGACGACCTGTGCCCCGAACGCGCCAGCGACCTGCTTAGACTGGCCGACCGGAACGCGCACTGCCATCTCGCGATTCGGCGGCGTCTGCTTCTTCACCAGGTGCGGGTTCAGGTCGTACACCACGTCACTGTCGACGCCAGCGGCAGCCGCCACGGCGCTGAGCTGTGTGCCACCCGGCAGGAGCACTTCTTCGAACGTCAGCGGCTGCTGGTATTCGAGGTCGTGGAATCCGTATTTGGCGGGCTCCTTCGCGATGTGACCCATGGCGAGCATGAGCGGGACATAGTCGCGTGTCTCGGCCGGGAGTCGCTCCCAGATGCTCCAGTACCCCTCGTCGGTTCCCTTCTCGGTGCCCGTCGTCTCACGCATCAGGCGGCCGACCCGGTTCTCGCCGGTGTTGTATCCGGCCGCGGAGAGGTACCAGCTGTCGAAGCGCTCGTGCATCTCCTGCAGATAAGTGAGGGCCGCGGGCGTCGCTTTCACGGGATCGCGACGATCGTCCACGTAGGTCGAGACCTCGAGGCCGTAACGTTCGCCGGTCTCCTGGATGAACTGCCAGAGCCCCGCGGCGTGAGCCTTCGAATAGGCGTTGGGATCCAAACCGCTCTCGATCATCGTGAGGTACAGCAGATCCTCGGGCATCCCGCGCTCGCGCAGCTCGTTCTGGATCATCGGGCCGTACTTCCCGATCCGCTCCAGCCAGGTGCGCGTCTTGTCGTAGTTCTTGCCCATCAGAAACTCGGTAAAGAAGTCCACGCGATCGTGGTCGCTTACGTGCAGGTCCCACGACACGCCTTTCTTCTCCGCCACTTCCGCCGGCGGCATGAACCCTTCCGCGATCGCCACGCTGGCCGGCTTCTCATCCGCACCACCCCGCGTACCGGCGAGAAGGGCAAGCGAGCTCGCGGCCAGCCCAATGGTCATTGCGTTGTCGCGAATCAGGCCCGTAATGCTTCCGCGTTCGCGCGCCTCGGAAGGATCCAGATCGGCCCCGCCACCGCGTGGCTCGTCGGGATTCGCGCCGCTCGCCTGGTGCCCGCGATCGCTGCCTCCAGCCTTGCGGTCGTGCGCCTCATCCACCGTGCCGGCGGAATCGAGCTTCCGTAGCTCATCCTGATACTGGCGCGTGGCGGCGTCAGTACCTTCGCCACGGCGTTGAGGGGCAGACTGGCCGCCGGACTCGCCGTGCCGGCCGGCGCCATCGCGCGCCTGCGGCTCATTCATGCCATCGGCAGGTTGCTTGCGGTCGTTCTCCATCGGCGCCTCCGAAAATTAGCAAAATGATTGAATTACATAGACTTGCAAGGGCCGTGCTCGCGGATTCAGGGGGAGGTCCTCGACCCGGAAACCGAGGGAATCGCACAGGATCCGGGGACTCGGCCGCTCCAACTTCGGAGCGGCCGGTACCTGGCGATCGATCAGGGAAGAAGCGCGGCTATCTCACGCGTTTTGTGCGACGCTTCAGGAAATCGCGCATCACATACTCGCCAAGCGTCATGGTATTCGTGAAGTACGCCTTCCCGCGTGCCATCTCGCATACCTTCGCGACGAACTGCATCAGTGCCGGATCGCGCGCAAGCATGAACGTGTTGATCAACACGCCCGCCTTCCGGCACGCGGCGACCTCGCCCAGCGTCTCTCTGATGACGCGCGGATCGAGACCGGCCGGGTTCTTGTAGATCCGTCCGTCCGGGAGCGTGATGGCCGACGGCTTACCGTCGGTAACCATGACGATCTGTCGCATGTCCTTCTTCTGGGCGAGCAGCAGCCTGCGCGCAAGCTTAAGACCCTCGGCCGTATTTGTGTGGAACGGGCCCACCTTCGCCTGTGGCAGTTCACCGAGCGGAATCTCCTGTGCACGATCACCGAACGTAACGATCCGTAAAGTGTCGCCAGGATATTGCGTGCGAATCAAATGCGAGAGTGCCAGCGCGACCTTCTTCGCCGGTGTGAAGCGGTCCTCGCCATAAAGGATCATCGAGTGCGATATGTCGAGCATGAGTACCGTCGCGCACGAACTGCGATACTCTGCCTGGTGCACCATCAGGTCGCGATAGTCCAGATCGAGCGGCACGCGGACGCCACCGCGCGACATGGCGTTCGTCAGCGTCGCCGGTATGTCGAGATTCATCGTGTCGCCGAACTCATACGGCTTCGATACGGCCTCCGCCTCCACACCGGTCGCGAGATGAGGCGTGTCATGACTCCCGAAGCTCGAGCGACCGACCGCCGACAGCAGCTGCTTCAACGTACGATACCCGAGAAAGTCGACACCCTTCTGCGTCAGATTGAACTCGACCTGCTGCGCCGCCGACTTCGCCTCATCGATCTGTCCCTGACCCATCTCCGAGTACGAGCCGGGGACCTGCGGCGGCTCCGTCGCATTGATGTAGCCCTCTTCGATCAGTCGTCTGACCAGGTCGTCGAGCATCTCGGCCAGTCCTCGCTGCGCCTCCTCGTCGCCGCCCTCACCCCTCAGCTCTTTCAGCATCTCCGGCGTGAGCTGTCCGCTCTCCATGAGCGCCTGCAGCAGCGCAGCCTTGAGCTGGTCGAGCGAGTGATCGTGATCATCGCCGGACCAGCCCCACCATGGATGATGGTGCGGCCCGCCCTCAAAGCCGCTCTGCAGCATGAAGTCAGCGAGCCGCTCCAGCAGATCCTGGATGTTCAGCGCGTCGAGGAAGTTCCCCTGGAACTTCTGATAGGTGTGGAATCGCATGCTGCACCGCCCGGGGCTGAGGGTATAGGAAAAATCTCGGAGTCGGTGCTTCGTGGCAAGTGGGCCGGACCCGCAGCGCCGGGGTCGCGCCCCGCCTGTCCCGCGACGCCGCGCCGGGACGTTAGATTGATGCCATGCAGCGCACCCTCACCGACGGCGACATCGCTGCGATACGGACCGCGCTACTCGTCTTCTTCGACGCTCACGCGCGTAAGTTGCCCTGGCGAAGCACCCGTGATCCGTACGCCGTATGGGTCTCTGAAGTCATGGCACAGCAGACACGCGTGGAGACGGTCATCCCGTACTACGAGCGCTGGCTCAGCCGTTTCCCCGATATCGTAACGCTCGCAGAGGCGCCCGTCGACGATGTGCTGAAGGCGTGGGAAGGCCTCGGCTACTACTCGCGCGCGCGCAATATTCACGCGGCAGCACGTCTCCTGCGCGATCACCATCGCTGCGCCGTCCCGGATTCATACGAGGAACTGCGCACGCTCCCCGGCATCGGCGAGTACACCGCGGGCGCCGTGTCCAGCATCGCGTTCGGTGTTCGCCGGCCCGCTGTCGATGGCAACGTCCGACGTGTGCTGGCGCGATTGCTCGACCATCCGTCGCCGTCGTCCTCGCTGCTGCGCGAGGTCGCTGGCTCACTCGTACCTCACAACCGGCCAGGCGACTTCAACCAGGCGCTGATGGAACTCGGTGCGACGATCTGTACGCCTCGATCACCACAGTGTGCGCGCTGCCCGATCGAGAATCAGTGCGCAGCGCGTGACGCGGGCACTCAGCAACAGCGGCCGCGTCCGAAGGCGAGGAAAGCGCTACCCGTGATCGAATTCGCAACGGCGGTCGTCCGCGATGGAACCGGCCGGCTCCTCATCATGCGACGGCCCGCGCATGGACTTCTGGCGGGCATGTGGTCGTTTCCGGCCGTGGAACTGGCTGCTGGCGACGATCCCGCGGCGGCTGCACTCGCTATCGCGCGCGACATTGTCGCCTTACCGACCGGTGCGGCCGAACCGGGTTCGGCCGAACCGGCTTCGCGACCGATCGGCACGGTCGAGCACGTGTTCAGTCACAGGCGTGAACGCTATCACTGCTATATGATCGAGACGAGCGGCCGGAGCACGGCCCGGGATGACATCGCCTGGATCGCCGACACCGATTCGACGCGGGCGCTGCCGCGTGCGCAACAGCGGATTCGAGCGCTGGCAACTGGCCGCCGGTGACTGGCCTGACCAGCTATACTGAGCCACGCAGGGCCACGATTACGGCTCCCCGGACATCTGACTCAAGCGGATTTCCAAGGTGTCTTCCCGCGCTTCGCTGGGGTTGCGTTCTTCGACTTCTTTTGACCGGCCGACTTCTTCGCTGACAGCTTGTTTACGGGTTTGGCCGCAGGCTTCTTGTCGGTCGTCTTCTTCGCGGTTGTCTTCTTCGCGGTTGTCTTCTTCGCGGTTGTCTTCTTCGCGGTTGTCTTCTTCGCGGTTGTCTTCTTCGCGGTTGTCTTCTTCGCGCGGGACGCTCGCTTCGCGCCGGAGGGCTTTGTCACCGCGGATGACTCCGCCTGCGCATTGCCCTGCAGGCTCCGCTTCAACACCTCCATCAGATCGATCACGCCTCCGGACGGCCCGGCTTCGCCTTCGGGCGCATCCACCACTCCCTCACCAGTCTTCTCCTTCTTCGCGACGAGCTTCATCATCTGCGCTGACAACCGGTCGCTCAGTTCATCTTCATCCAGGTCTTTGTCGGAAATGGCGGCAATCGCCTTCTCGATGTCCTTGACAGCTGCAGCCTTTGGCTTCATCGGCTCGGGCAGTCCGACATCCGCGGATGACCGCAACTCGTCAGTGAAGCGCAGCGTTTCGGCGCGCATGATTCCGTTCTCGGCGAGAATCGCGATGAGGTATTCCTTGCCGCGCATCACGAATGTTGCGATACCGGCCTTGCCACTCTTCTCCATCGTCGCGGCGAGCAGGCGGTACGCTTTGGTGGAGCTGCCGCCCGGCGTCAGATAGTAAGCTCGTTCGAAATGAATCGGATCCAGGTCGGCCGCGGGCACGAAACGCCGGAGGTCGATATCGCGTGTCTTCTCCGGAGCAAGCCGCTCGAGTTCCTCATCGGTTACCACGACGAACCGGTTCTCCTCGATCTCATAACCACGCACGATCTCATCCCAGTCCAACTCGCGCTCATCCTTCGGACAGAAGTACCGTCGCGTGAGTGGCGTTCCGTCCGCCGACACCATGCGCAGTGATACGCGCTGCGACCGATTCGCCGGGAACAACTCCACCGGAATGCTCACCAGCCCGAACGTGATGGTCCCCGACCAGAAGGATCGGGCGCGTATCTCGTCGTCCTCGCGCTCAGCCATGGAGTCTTCGATGTCCGCCGAGTCAGCCACTGCGTCCATCGACGTGTGCGAGATCAACCATGTCGGCCATCGACGTGTGCGAGATCAACCATGTCGTCCCTCGACGTGTGCGAGATCAACCATGTCGTCCCTCGACGTGTGCGAGATCAACCATGTCGTCCCTTGCCGTCGTCACACTCCATGGCGTCGCCCGCCTGCTCATGCGGTGGCCTTCTTCCTTGCCGCCTTGAGACTCTGCTCGAGAATGTCAGACAAGGAATCATCGGCGATCTTTTTCCGTGGCGCCCTGGGGAACTGGAGCACCTTGCCTTCCGTCTTCGCTTCGACGAGTTCCAGCACGCGTTCGCGATACTCGTCGTGATACGCCTCCAGCTCGAGGTCGCCCTCGAGCGCAGCGACGAGCTGGGTCGCCATGTCGACTTCCCGTTTGTCCAAAGCTCTGCCGGCCGGCGCATTCAGCGTGGACGCGGGCACGACCTCACCGGTATGGCGCAATGTCATCAGCATCAGATAATCGCCTTCGAGGCGTAGCGCACCGACGTACTCCTTCTTACGCATCACCCAGCGCGCGATGCCTTCCTTCTTCTGCCTGCGCAGCGCTTCCGCCAGGGCGAAATACTCCGGGTCGCTGTCGTCAGGGCCCAGATAGTACGGTCGGTCATACCACGCGTGCGTTATGACCTCCGGATCGACGAACCGGGTGACCTCGATGTCGCGTGAAGCCTCCGGCTCCAATGCGGCCAGCTCCTCTTCATCCAACATCACGAGGAGGCCGTCATCAGTGGGGAATGCGCGATGCACATCCTCGTAGTCCACGATCTCGCCTGTTGCGGGATTCACCATCATCTGCTTGACGGGCTGCAGGTCTTTCTCGTGCAGCAGACGGAAATGGAGACCACTGCTGCTCCGGATTGCGGAGTAGAGCTTGACCGGCACATCGACATCGCCGAACCGGATCCTGCCCTTCCACATCGCGCGTGCAGCCATCAGCCCTCCCTCTCTTCACGGTCGCACTGGGGGCACCAGGGTTCTCGCGTGGTGCGCTCGATCACTACGCAGTGCACGCAGAGGCCGCGGTCGCAAGCGACGCAGAAGAGTCCGACTCCATAGCTGTAGTGGTGGGTGCATGCATGGCACGTCTCCGTGCCCGGGGCGAGCCACCACGGATATCGCTTCGACATACCCGGTGGAGAGGGCAATTTCTTTGCCAGCCGCCGCCGCTCGCCGGCCGCAGGTCAGCCGGTCTCGACGATGCCGAGACGGGGGCGCGTGCGCCACGCGCCGCGGGTGAAGTCCGGCACGTCCTGCGGCGCACTGCGCTGTGCGATCGAGAGTTCGCTGAGTTCGCTGATGGCACTCCACGCAGCGCCATCGTAGACATCCATGTCCATCGGATCGCCTTTGCGCAGGCATTGAACGAGGCGGTAATCCTCGATGAAGTCCATACCGCCGTGACCCGCGCCACGGGACTGCTCCTCCAGCGCGCGCCAGATCGGGTGGTCGAACTCATCCCGATACGTGCGCAGTTCTTCCCAGCGATGCGCAGCACTGCGCCCTTCAATGTGGATGCGTTCGTCCGGATACTTGCGCACCAGGCCGTGGGTGCCCTGCAGCAGGATCCGGCGGCTGTACGGTCTCGGCGAATTGGTGTCGTGCGTGAGCAGGATGGTCTGACCGCGACGCGTGCGGAGCAACGTGTTCACCACATCGCCCAGGGCATACCGCTGGCGTGCCTCTACGCTGTCCGGTCCGACGTGTTCGGCTGCCCAGCGGTTGAGTCCGCGACCGGGCGATGCCATTGAAACCACATACTCGAACTGGTTGCCGCGATTCACATCCAGCCACTGCGCCACGGGGCCGAGCCCGTGGGTGGGGTAGAGATCGCCGTTACGATGGATGGAATGCTCAACCCGCCACCGCCCTTCGTAGAAATCAGTGAGCTTGAGTTCGCGAAGGTCGTGCAGGTATCCGCATTCGGCATGCAGCAACTCGCCGAATATATTCTGCCGCACCATGTTCAGGATCATCATCTCGGTGCGGTCGTAGCAGCAGTTCTCCATCATCACGCAATGCCGTCGAGTCCGCTCGGCTGTTTCGACCATCTGCCACAGCTCATCGATGGTGACTGCCATGGGCACTTCCGTTGCCGCGTGCTTGCCGTGCTCCATCGCTGTCACGCACACCGGAGCGTGGAACCGCCAGGGCGTCGCAGTGAACACGAGGTCGACATCGTCTGATTCGCACAGCCGCACGTAGTCGAACGGTCCGCGATCGTATGCCGCCGGAAGCGGCCGTCCGGCGTCCGTCACCTGCTTCTGCGCAGCGGCCACTCTCTCCGGAGAGATATCGCATATCGCAGTGATCTCGACGCCATCGATGTGCAGAAAGTTCGTGACGTGACTCGACCCCTGATGCCCGACGCCGACGAATCCGACCCGCACCGTCTCGAGGGGTGGAGCGCGGAACAACTCCGTCTCCTGCGCGACCGCCGATGCGGCGGCGTGATCGCGGCCCGGCCTGCCTGCCAGGGCTTCCTTCGAGCCGAGCGCCAGTCCGACGCCAGTCAGCGTCGTTGTCCGGATGAAGTCCCTGCGATCAATGTCGCTCATGCAATGACCTCCTCGAGTCGCGTCGCCGGGGCGGCCGCTGGGGTAATAAAGAACGCCGACTCTGCCTGGCGATGGGCGAAGCGGGCGTGATAATCGACCTTCCACGCGTTCAGAAACACTTCCGCCTCGTCTTCGCGTACCAATGCCCATACACTGCCGCCGAAGCCGGCGCCGAACGCGGACGCGGCCGCAGCGCCGAGCTCGTGTGCGCTCGCAACCAGCTGGATTGTTTCCGGGACCTGGTTGCCGAGCACGTGCTCGGCGTAATGCTGCGAACGGCGCGCGAGCGTCGAGAACGCCGTCACGTCACCGCGGGCGAGGGCAGCGCGCGCAGCGGGCACAATCTCCTCGCTCTCCGCGATGAACTGCGCGAGTCGCGCCATCAGTCCATCCGCCTCGCCGCCCGCCCGCTGCCGCACGATTTCCCGCAGTCGGAGCGCGGCATCCGGCGATGACCCGAGCACTCCGGCGAGAGTGTCCTCGTCTCCGGCTTCGGTATCGTGCCAGCATCGAACGAGCTGCCGGACAGCGGCCGCCAGGTTGTTGTAATGCTGCAGGTCCGTACCGGCCTTCTCGGCGCGCACGCCCGTCGCGCCTACGGCGAACGTCCAACCGGCTGGCATTCGCACGTCGTTTTCGTAGCGAACGGGCGCATAGCTGAACTGCATCAGACTGCCTGCGCGGGCGCACAGGATGGCGGTATGGTCCTCACTGCCGCCCATGGTGCCGACGCCACTGGCGCCCGCAAGCGTCCGGTAGCTCATGCCGTTCTCGACAGCGCCGAGGTAGCCGGCCAGGTCAGCATTGTCTCGAATCGCTGCAGTATACTCCGGTGTCGCTGATATGCCGCGAACGGCGTCCACCGCCAGGAATACCGCGACTACCAGTGCACTCGAACTGCTCAGTCCCGCCGCCTGCGGCAGGTCGCTCGCGAAGG
>JAGTUV010000303.1 GCA_018224305.1 Gemmatimonadota bacterium | reverse complement strand
GTCGGCGGCCGTGAGGATGATCGTCGTATTGGCCGGTGGCTCCTCGAGCAGTTTCAGGAGCGCGTTGGCGGCTTCCGGGCTGGCCTCCTGCGGTACGAGCGCCTCGGCGTCACCGACAACAAACACCTTGCGGCGGCCCATGGCCGGCCGGCTGCTCGCGCTGCGCAGCAGTACGTGGACGTGTGCGAGATAAATGCCGGCGAGGCCGTCAGCGGCAGTGGCGCGCAGCGGCTCGGCACGGCGCACGGCCAGTTCCGCGGCGCGCGCTTCCTCGAGGGCATCGCCCAGGCGGTCGCCGACGCCCTTCGGCCGCGGCAGCGGAAAGAACCAGTGCAGATCCGGATGCTCGAGGCGGATGGCCAGGCGGCACGCCTGACATTCGCCGCACGGGCCGTCGCCCGCTGGCTGGTCGCACAGCAGGAGCTGCCCGAGCCACAGCGCCAGCCGCTGCTTGCCGACACCGGGCGGACCGTGGAAGAGCAGGGAATCGGGCAGCCGACCGGCTCCAACCGCGGCCGCGAGCGCGGTACGCGTTTCGGCGTGCCCCTCAACCGGCAGCAGGCTCACTCGCGGCCCGCACGCGAGCGGAGCCATGTCAGCGGATCGACCGGCTCGATGGCGCCGTCAATCGGCACGCGCACCTGAAACTCGATGTGAGCGCCCTCCGCGGTCCGTTCGCCGCCCACGGTACCGACGCCCTGACCGGCGCGGATGATCTGGTTCACCTGTACTTCTATGGTCTGCAGATAGAGGTACAGCGTGCGATAGCCGCCGCCATGGCTGATGATCACGGTCGGGCCGTAGCCCGGGAACGGACCGGCAAACTCGACGACGCCGCTTTCCACGGCGGCCACGGCCGTGCCCGCCGGAGCGGCGATGCCGATGCCCTGGTGCTTGAGTACGATACCGTTCGGCTTGCGATCCGGCCCGAACCGGTAAATGACGTTGCCGTTCACCGGCCAGTTCAACGTGCCCAGGTCACGCGTGGAGATGGACGCCGGCTGTGCGGGTACCGCCGCACTCCGGCTCGCCTCCTCCTCGCGGCGGCGTCGCTCCAGTGCTGCGATGGCTCCCGCCAGCTGCTGCTGCTCGCGCTCCAGCTCATCGATGCGCGATGCCGTTTGAGTCTCCTGCTGTCGGAACTGCCTGAGTGTTGCCTGCCGCTGACTTTCGGCGCGCTCCAGCTCGGACACTTCCACCGCCTTCTCCTCGCGCAGCAGATCGAGCCGCTGCAGCGATTCGCGCATGTCGCGCTCCTGCTGCGCCAGCTGCTGCTCCAGCCGCGTGAACTCCTGCACCACCATGCGATCGTAGATCGCCATGAGGTTGAGGTACTTGTAGCGGTTCAGCAGATCGCTGAAGCTCTGGGCGGCGAGGATGACCTGCACGGAATGCAGCCGGCCGCGCTTGTAGATCGAACGCAGCCGTGCGTGCAGATCGCGCGTGCGCTCTTCCAGCCGCGCCTGCGTTGCAACGTGCTCGCGTGTGGCGGCCTCCACGCTCTCGTTGAGCAGTTCCGCCTGGAACTCGAGTTCCATCAGCGCGCTGCGCGATGCCTGCTGCTGCCGTTCAATGTTGACCAGCTCGCGCGATGCATCGCGGACACGGGTCTGCAGTGTCTCCATCTCCCGTTGCAGCCGCTGCCGTTCGGCCTGTATGGAGTCCAGCTTGAGCTGGCTCTCCCGCAGATCGCGCTGGATGTTGTTCTGCTGCGCGTGCCCGGGAACGGCAATCACCGCCGGGAGCATGCACATCAGGATCAGGGCTGCCGCGCGCGGGGTCATCGCTATACGATCTCGCCCAGGTGACGGCGCACGGCCACCATGCTGGCGAGCAGGCCGACCACGGTGCCGGCCGCGACTCCTGCCAACAGCCACGCCGCCGGGATCCACGTCAGTTCCATTACCGAATTTGAAAGCAGCCGGAACACGCCCCATGTGCCGAGCACGGCTAGGACCGCGCCGATGAGGCCGGTGATCATGCCCTCGATGACGAACGGGCGACGGATGAACGCGTCGGTCGCGCCCACGAGTCGCATGATGACGATCTCGTCCTTGCGGGCGAATACGGCCATGCGGATCGCTGCACCGATGATGAGTGCGGCGACCGCGGCAAAGCCGAGCCCGAGCGTCAGCATGGCGAGACCCGCGATGCGACGGAGCACGTAGACCTTGTCCACCCAGTCCTCGCCGAACTGTACTTCCTCGACGATTGGCATGTCGCCGATGCGGCTGGCGACGCCGCGGATCACGGATGCGTCGGCCTGGCCCTGATGAAGCGAGATTTCCAGCGACGCGGGGAGCGGATTCACTTCGAGCGAACCGAAGATGCTGCCCAGCTCGTCGAACTCGCGACGGGCCACGGCGAACGCCTCCTCGCGCGAGATGAAACGCACTGCGCTCACCTCGCGGAACCGCGCGATGTCCTCCTGGGCCGCCTGGATGGAAGCTTCAGGCGCGTCGTCGCGCAGGTAGGCGACCACCTCGACGCGGGATTCCACGTTCTCGAGCGCCTGCCGCACATTGTGCGCGGCCAGACCGAAGAGGCCGATCACGAACAGCGACAGCGCGATCATCGCGGCCGACAGGCCCGTCAGCACGGGCGCGCGCCGGAACGCCGTGGCAGCTTCACGAAGTGCGTACATCAGCTCCGTGCTCCCGTGCCGAATCGTGGATGATCTCGCCGTGTGCCAGCTCCACCAGCCGGATCGATGGATTGCGGCGCACCAGGTCCAGATTGTGGGTGGCGAACAGAATGGCCGTGCCCGCCGCGTTGATCGAGCGGAACATGTCGAAGATGCCGTCCGTCGCGCGCTCGTCGAGATTGCCGGTCGGCTCGTCCGCCAGCAGCACGAGCGGATCGTGTGCGAGTGCGCGCGCGATCACGACGCGCTGCTGCTCACCGCCGGACAGCTCCATCGGCAGCTTCTCCGCCTTCGCAGCCAGGCCCACGTGGGAGAGCAGGCGGCCGACCTTGGAGCGTATCACCGTCTGCCGCGCACCCGTGACTTCGAGGGCGAATGCCACGTTCTCGGCCGCGGTACGATCCTGCAGCAGGCGGAAATCCTGGAACACGTAGCCGATCTTGCGTCGCAGCAGAGCGATGTCACGGCTGCGGATGTTCGTGGATGAGTAGCCGCTCACCCTGACCTCGCCGGATGTCGGCCGCTCCACCATGTGGATCAGCTTCAGGATCGTCGACTTGCCGGCGCCGCTGTGGCCCGTGAGGAAGCAGAACTCGCCCTTGCGCAGCTCGAAGGAGAGACCGTTGAGCGCGCCGGCATTGCGCGGATAATCCTTGGTGACGTTGTCCAGACGGATCATGATGTGTGCATGTGCGGCTGTGCAGTGCGCGCACCGGCAAGGCGCGTTGCCAGCTGGAGCGCTTCGAGCATGGACGACGCGTCGGCCGTGCCCCGGCCCGCCAGCTCGAGTGCAGTGCCATGGTCCGGCGATGTGCGCGGGAACGGCAGCCCGAGTGTCACGTTGACACCCGCACCGAACGACGCCGTCTTGAACGCAGCCATCCCGACATCGTGGTAGGGCGCGATGACGACGTCGAACTCACCACGAGCGGCACGCAGGAACACGGTGTCCGCGGGCACCGGGCCCGTGATGTCGAGGCCGTCGTCACGGAGTGCTGCGATCGCGGGTGCGTAGATACGTGCCTCCTCATCACCAAACAGGCCGCTATCGGATGCGTGTGGATTGAATGCGCAGAGCGCGACACGCGGCTCTGCGATGTTCCAGTCGTCGCGCAGCGAGCGAACCGTGATGCGCGTCTGCGTCGTCAGCAGATCGGTAGTGAATGTGACGGGCACCTGCGCCAGGGCAATGTGAGTGGTTGCGAGCACGACACGCAGCGGACCTCCCAGCACGGTCTTCTCCGCGGCCATCATCATCACAACATCGGTCCTGCCGCAGCGCGAAGCAAGCATCTCGGTGTGACCCGGGAAGTCGTAACCGCCCGCATGCAGCGCCGCCTTGTCGATCGGCGCGGTGACTATCGCATCGACGCTGCCCGCACGGGCGAGTTCGATGGCGGTGTCGATGGCGCGTCCGGCGAGGCGGCCGGCCGCTGCGACATCTCGGGCACCGCCCGGTGCAGGCCAGTCACCAACTGCGATGAAGTCGTCAGCGACGTGCTCGGCCCCCGTTCCGCGCGGACCAATGAATGTCAGGTGATGGGAAGCGGCCGTACGGTACTTCAGCGCTGCGGCCGCAGCGACCTCCGGTCCGATGCCGCGAGGATCACCGAGCGTGACGGCGATCCTCAGGGGACGGTCGCGCGCTGCGGCATTCATGCGAGCGGGCTGGCCGGCCGCGTCAGGAGCTGCGTATGTCGACGTAGGTCGATCGTCGCAGTTCCTGGACGATCTCGTCCAGCAGCTTCTGCTGCGCAATGCGCTCGCGCAGCCAGTTCATCTGCGGATCCTCCAGCCGCCACTCGCGTGCCGGCTCGAGTTCGAGAACTTTGATGATGTAGAACTCCGACGCGACTTCCTCGCCGCCGACGGGAATCGGGCCGATCACGTCTCCGACTTCGGCCCCTGAGAGGTCGAGCTGGAACACGCGCTGGAGCGTGTCGATCGGCGCCGGGCCGCCACGCAGCGGCGTCTCGCCATCACCGTACTGTGTCGCGAGCGCCGCCATCGCCTCGCCCGCGCGGGCACGGTCTGCCACGGAATCGGCACGGGCACGCGTACGAATGGCGTCCCCGTCGGAAAGCTGGGGCCGCAGCAGTATGTGACGGGCCTGGACCTCCGCGCCCCGGACGCGCTCCACCTTGATCAGGTGATAGCCATACTGCGTCCTGACGGGCGCGCTGATCGCTCCGGGATTCAGGTTGAACGCGACATTCGCGAACTCGCGCACGACATCGCTGCGGCGGATGAATCCAAGATCGCCGCCGTTCGCGCGCGTGCCATCGTCGCTGAAGCGGCGGGCGAGCTCAGCGAAGTCCTCGCCGGCGCGAATCCGCGTGACGACCGAGTCGGCACGGGCCCGCGCCTCCGCCAGGGCCTCCTCGGACGGCTCGGCCCGCATGACGATCTGCTGGAACGTGATAGTCGCTTCCCGCATGGGCAGCTGCGCACGCTGCTGCTCGAACGCATCCCGCAGCTCCTGCTCCGTGACGCGCGGGGCGCGCCGGGACTGCGCCGCCTTCATCTGATACAGC
Organism: Gemmatimonadota bacterium; assembly: GCA_018224305.1. Taxonomy (GTDB): domain Bacteria; phylum Gemmatimonadota; class Gemmatimonadetes; order Longimicrobiales; family RSA9; genus SH-MAG3. Next base: position 2,138 of record JAGTUV010000303.1, on the reverse strand, counting down.
CGGACCAGCTCGCGCTTGCGGTACTGGGTATTGAGGGCGGATCGGTAGTCGGCAATCGTGCGACCGCTGCTTCGCAGTTCGCGCTCCAGGGCGACGGCGCCGCCGAGCTGTTCCTGGTCCTGCTCGATCTGGCGCTGGACGGCGCGCACGATCTGGTCGTCGGGCACCACGATCGTCGTGTCGCGCAGCGCATCCTGGAGCACCAGCATCTCGGCGATGAGATCGTTCATGACGATCTCCTCCACTTGCGCGTACTCCGGCGTCCCCGGCGCGGGCGGCTGCTGACGCACCATCGCGGCACGCGCAATGATGCCCTCCTGAATGTCGAAATTCAGAATGGCGCTGTCTCCCACCATCGCGACGATGTGGCCGACACGGTCGATGCGCTGCTCCGGCTGCTGCGCCGCGAGCGGTACGGCAACGCTGGCCAGCACGCTGGCGAGAAAGAGCGTTCGCGTCATGATACCTTCAGGAATGAGTCGGGCCGGCGCATGAGCGCCGGCCCGTGTTTATATCCCCCCGCAGGACACGTGTTCCTGCGAAATCGCACTGCGGCCGGCGCTCAGTTGTCCGGCGTGGGCGGCGGCGGCACCTGCTGCTGGGGCGGCGGCTCCATCTGCGGCGGAGAGATCTGAACACCCTCCTGCATGGGAGGCCGCTGCGCCTGCACGTTCGCGACGACCACCGGGATCGCGCGCTCGAAGATCTCCGAGCCATACGCCTCACGGAGCAGGAAGCTCGCCGAGCCGATCTGCACGACGTTGCGCTGGCCCGAAATGATGCCGTTCAGCAGTGCCAGGACCTGCTGCTGCGATGCCTGCGCGCCTTCGCCTGCAACCGGAAACAGACCTGCCTCGCGTGCGGCCGCCTGCAGCTGCCGGCGCAGCTCCATCCGCGCCGAGTCCTGCTCGGCGGCGGGCGTCTCGATGCCGAGGCGCTTCGCCTCCTCGATCAGGATCTCATCGCGCGCGAGCAGACGCAGCCAGTCGCGCAGCTGCTCGTCGCTCGCGCCTGCGACCGATCCGCGATCCTGCGGCGGACGCTGCTGCATCAGAGTCAGGTACTCGCCCGCCGTCAGTGAACCATCCGTGTAGCGCACCATCGGGCGCTGCGCCTGGCGATTGTTCAACTGCGTGCCCGGCTTCTGCGCCAGATCCCGCGCAATGTCGACCGCGCCCTCCTGCACCTCGAGGCGACGGCCCTCTGTCAGTTCAGTCAGATACGCCTCCTCCGCCGTCGAGTACCGGTCCTGGATGACCTGCACGCGGAACTGATCCTTCATCGGCTCGAATTCCGGCAGCCGCTTGTCCTCGACCTTGATGATGTGGTAGCCGAACGGCGTCTCCACCAGGTCGCTGATCTCTCCCACACTCAGCGCGAACGCGGCCTCCTCGAACGGCTGCACCATCTGGTTCGGGCCGAAGTAGCCCAGGTCGCCGCCGCTCTGCGGTGCGCCCGGCTCCTCGCTGTACTGCGACGCCAGCTGCGCGAAGTCCGCTCCGCTCCGCGCATCCGCCAGCACGCGCCGCGCACGCGTCATCACACTGTCGCGGGCCTCGGGCGATGCGTCTCCCGGCATCCGGAAGAGGATGTGACGCGCGTGAACTTCGGCGTCCGGCTGCTGCTGGTCGAACAGCCGGCGCAACTCCTCATCCGTGATCATCGTATCCGGCGTGACCACCCGATCACGCAGCTGATACACCAGCTGCTGATTGAAGAACGGCACCACGATCGGATCGAGGTTCAGGCTCTGGAACGACGAGTCCTCCGCAGCCGCCCGCGCCAGCAGCGTGTAATCGACCCAGAGATTCGCGACCGCGTCGACGACCTCCGGCTGCATCGGCAGCCGGGTCGCCGGCACGAGCATCCCCGTGACCTGCTCGACCGACAGTTCATGACCGCCCGCCCGCGCCAGCACATCCGTATGCGACGTCATCGCCTGGCCGAAGCTGTCGCAGGCGGTGAGCGTGAGCGCGCTGGTAACGGCGACGAACGCGACTACTCTCGTCATCAAGATTTCTCCATTAAGTCCAAACCCGACAAAGACCGTGAAACATAGCGAGCCCCGGGGGAGGCGGCACCACGATGCCCCTTTACCCCTCGGCGCTCAAACGTTCCAGACCCGCAGCCCCCAGCTG
>JAGTUV010000302.1 GCA_018224305.1 Gemmatimonadota bacterium | reverse complement strand
GCCGCTTGGCATCATTGGCCACACTATCGTCCATCAAGTCCTCCACGGATGGGTGGGAGTGGAGGTTGAATTTAGATGTTCCACCCCGAACCGGCAACCGGGCGGCGATTCCAGCCCCCTGTCCGGCCGTTTTCAGCTCGGGGACCGTCTGCCCGGCCCGCGGGTTGCAACGTCGGCATGCGGTGAGGTCATGATCGATACCTGACGGAGGTCGAATGTTCAACCCGTTGGAGTGGTGGGAGCAGCGACGGGCGCGGCAGCGCTACATGCCGCACGCGAAACGGTCGTCCGGACGTACTGCCAAGGTGGCCGTAGTGGCACTGGTGGTGATCGTGGCCGCCGCGGCCCTGCTCGAGTTCCGGCGCGGCGGCGGGTCGGAATCGGAGTTCATCGAGATGGCACGTGAGTCCGCCCTGGACCCGGTCGATCTGGCCGAGGAGGCCGCCCGCACGCGCCGTCTGGTGTTCGTGAGCGATATCGCGACCGCCGTCGCACCGAAGCGGTTCGCGGCGGAAGCGATCGAGCGGATCGCGCTGGGTTCCGGCCTCGACCTGGTGGTGCTGGACATCGACTCGGATGAGCAGCCTCACATCGATCGCTACCTGGCGACCGCGCCGGAGGACGCGTCCATTCTGCTGTCGCGACCGCGCGCCATCCGCGAGGGAGCCGGTGCGTCCCGCGAGTATCTCGACATCTACCGGACCGTGTGGCGCGTCAATCAGGAGCTCGGCGCTGCGCGCCGCGTCAGGATCATTGCCGCCGATGCACCCGGGTGGCCGCCGACTCGTGCCACTTCACCCGCCGACGCCACCCGGATGTTCGCCGCACGCGCCGGGCATATGGTCACCACCCTCTCGGAGCGCGCTCTCGCCAGGAATCCCGGCGCACGCGTGTTCTTCCTGGTCGATGGCCTGCACGCGCTCAAGACGGGAGGCGGGCGCGTACAGACGGGCGGCGCCACGCCGGCCGACATGACGTGGCTCGCTTCACGCCTGCGCGAGACCTGGCCCTCCGACGTGTACACGATCCTCGTCGACGCCACTCCGTCCCGCTCCATCGGCGCCGAGGTCGCCGCGTATCGCGGCACTGCATACGCCGATATCATGCGCCGCGGCGGACTGCCGACCGGAACCGCGCTGCGCGTGTCCGGCCTGTTCAACGACATCTCGCGCAGCCCCGTCCGCACGGTCGGCACGACCGGCATCGACTTCTCGCTCGAGCCGCGCGCCGCACCCATGACCGATCTCGCGGACGCCTACGTGTACTTCGGGAACTGATTCAGGAAGGGCGTGCACGGCCAGGCGGGAGGAGGAGGCGTAGAGGCGCCACGGCGACGACGATCAACGACGCCGCAGAATGCAGCCGACCTCGAATGCAACGGGATTTCTGACTCAGGACGCTAGAGCAGCCTGCCCGGTCGGAACTCGCCGCGGCCGCCCTGGCCCACCCGCTCGTCCGGCCGCTGACCGTCCGTCACATGCCCGGCCATCACGTCATTACGGGGCTTCGCGCGCCGCGCGTCAGCCCCGCTTCCGCGACCCGCCTCCCTGCCTCCACGGCCGACCCCTGCACGCTCAGGATCGGGCGCGCCGTCCCGCGCACCGCCCCGGTGGCCGGTCTGTCCAGCACGCGCCTCCGACTCCCTGCGTGCGCCCTGCGGGATCCCACGATCCGCCGGAGTCGCACCGGCACCACCCGCCGCCGCGTCCCCCGCCAGCGTCGCACCGCCAGCGTCCGCGGCTGCGTCCGCCTTCGTCTGATCCACGTCGCGCTGCCGGCTCGGCGGCACATCCTGCACCCGCTCCGCCTCCTCCTGAAGCTGCTGCATGAGCTTCGACATCTGCGCACGGTTCATCAGTGTCGCCAGGTGGCCGATGAGACCTACTGCGAGAGTCGCACGATCCGGCACCGTGAGCTCGCGAATCCGGTGCATGATGTCCCGGATCGCGTCATTGTCACGGTTGATCGTTTCGGTGGTTCGCGACGGCTGTGTCATGTGATCTCCTCCGCCTCGTATCCTTCGTCAGCCACCGCCTTCGCCAGCTCGCGCGGGCTGACCCGGCTGTCATCGTGTTCGACGCGTGCGCGGCCCGATCCGAGATCGACGTCGGCGCGCGTCACACCATCCTGCGATTCGAGAGCCTGCGTCACCGCACGCACGCAATGATCGCACGTCATGCCCTGAACCTTCAGTGTCGTCGTAGTCATTGCAGGTCTCCTCGATTATGTGCCGTATCATGCCAGAATCAGGCCGCCGACCGGATCGCCGTGCGCAGCCGCAGGCTGTTGCCCACCACACTCACACTGCTCAGCGCCATGGCGGCGCTCGCGAACACCGGCGAGAGCAGCACACCGGAAAACGGATAGAGCACGCCGGCAGCGATCGGGATGCCGACCACGTTGTAGAAGAAGGCCCAGAACAGGTTCTGCCGGATCACGCGCATCGTGCGACGGGACAGCAACACTGCCGTGACGACGCCGCCCAGGTCACCACCGACGAGTGTCACGTCGCTCGCCTCGAGGGCCACATCCGTGCCTGTACCGATCGCGATCCCGATGTCCGCCTGCGCCAGGGCCGGCGCATCGTTGATACCGTCGCCAACCATGGCCACGCGCACGCCGCGCTCCTCCTGAAGCTGGCGGATCACGCGTGCCTTGTCCGCCGGCAGCACGTCCGCAATCACCTCGTCGACGTTCACGGCGCGCGCCACGGCCGCCGCCGTCCGTGCGTTGTCGCCCGTCAGCATCATCACTTCGATTCCGAGCGACTGAAGCTCCGCGATTGCGGCCGCACTCGTGGCCTTCACCGGATCGGCAATCAGCAGCAGACCGCGCACGACGTCATCGACCGTCACATACACCGGCGTGCGCCCCGCTTCCGCTTCCTCATCGGCTCTGCCGGCGAGCGCATCGACATCCACACCGCGCTCCTCCATCAGTGCGCGATTGCCGATCAGCACGCGCCGGCCGTCCACGACACCCGATATGCCGCGACCGCCGAACGATTCGAAGTCCGCCACATCCCGGGTCCTGATGTTGCGCCCGTCCGCCGCGGCAACGACTGCCGCACCGAGCGGGTGCTCCGACACGCGCTCGACGGACGCAGCCAGCATCAGCATCGTCCGCTCGTCGATCGGCGGACCACCTGCCGGCGCATCCTGTCCTCCATCATCGCGTGCCGCAGCACCGGCTGCCGCCGCATTCATCGCTACACCGACCAGTGCAGGACGCCCTTCCGTTACCGTGCCGGTCTTGTCGAGCACGACGACGCGCAGGTCGCGCGCGATCTCGAGTGCATCGCCGCCGCGGAACAGCACACCGCGCTCCGCCGCCGCGCCGGTGCCGACCATGACGGCCGTCGGCGTCGCCAGACCCAGCGCGCACGGGCACGCGATGATCAGCACGGTCACGAACGAAACCATGGCGAAGACGAAGCGCGGCTCCGGCCCCGCGAGCATCCACACGGCCATCGCCAGCAGTGCAATGCCGACGACGATCGGCACGAATATGCCCGCAATCCGGTCCGCCACGCGCTGGATCGGGGCCTTCGCGCCCTGCGCATCCTGAACCAGTCGAACGATCTGCGCGAGCGCCGTGTCGCGCCCGACCTTCGTCGCCTCGAACCGGAACGAGCCGCTGCCGTTGATCGAGCCGCCAACCACTTCGTCGCCTTCCGCCTTCTCGACGGGCAATGACTCGCCCGTCAGCAGTGACTGATCCACGGCACTGCGACCCCTGACCACAACGCCGTCCACCGGCACCCGCTCGCCCGGCCGAACGATCACGATGTCGCCCACCGCCAGGTCCGCCACATCCACATCGACCTCGGCGCCCTCGCGCAGCACCCGCGCCGTCTTCGGCTGCAACCCGATCAGGCGCCGTATCGCATCCGACGTGCGGCCCTTTGCACGCGCTTCGAGAACCTTGCCGAGCAGGATCAGCGCGATGATCATCGCGACCGCTTCGTAATAGACATCGGGGGCCAGACCCGCGCGCGTGAAGAGTCCCGGCGCTGCCGTCGCAACCACACTGAACGCGTACGCGGAACCGGTGCCCAGCGCGATCAGCGTGTTCATGTCCGCCGTGCCGTGCAGCAGGCCGCTGTATGCACCGCGGAAGAAGTGACGCCCCGACCACAGCAGCACCGGCGTCGTCATGATGAGCAGCAGCCAGCGCAGCATGCCGGCCGAAAGCGAGCCCAGCACCGGGAACACACCGAGCGTCCAGTGTGCCAGCGGCATCATGAGGCGATCCAGCAGGTCCGCCCGCTGCATGGCCGACGGCTCCATCATCAGCGGCATCGACAGGATCATCGCCACCACGCCAACAGCCGCTGCCAGCCAGAACCGGTGCAACAGCGTCCGGTACTCTTGCGCGCGCGCCACGCGCTCCCGCTCCACCGGATCCGCAATCGCCACCGCCTCCGACAGCGCGTAGCCCGCTCGCCGCACCGCCGCGTCCAGCGCCTCCGGCGTCACCACCTCCGGCAGCACCTCCGCCCGCGCTTCACCCGCCGCCAGATTCACCGTCGCACTCACAACTCCCGCAACGGCACGCAACTCACGCTCGAGTTTCTCCCCGCTGACCGCCCACTCCAGACCGGAGACCGGAAGCGACACCATTTCCGTCCGCGCGTCGTAACCGGCCGAACGCACCAGTTCCACCAGCTGCGCCGCGTCGGTGACGTCCGCTTCGTACTGTACCGTCGCGCGTTCGGTGCCGAAGTTCACCGCCGCTTCACGCACCCCCGCCCCCCGCTCCAGCCCACGCTGCACCCGGCTCGCGCACGCCGCGCACGTCATCCCCGTCACCGGGATCGTCACGCGCCGCGTTGCAAGCTCCACGCTCTCCTGCACTTCGCTCATTCAGCTCACCATTGCCTGGTCCGGAGGTGCTGACCACCTCCCTGAGTATACCCCCCATGGGTATCGGGGGCAAGGGCAGCCCCTTCACACATCCGCCGGGCGTGGTCCGGTAGTTGTATGGTCACGCCACCATGCCAACCGACAGGACTGAACGCTGGTGGCGCCGCGAAGGGACCCCGAAGAAGGGGTTCCGCTATGTCGGCGTCAACGGACAGGAACTGACATCCGGGTCGACGCTGGAACGCATCCGGGCGCTGGCGATTCCGCCGGCGTGGACGGACGTGCATATCTCGCCGGACGCGGGTCGCAAGATCCAGGTCTGGGGCCGGGACCAGGCGGACAGGAAGCAGTACCGGTACAGCGCGCATCACGAGGCGGCACAGGACAAGCGCAAGTGGAAGCGCGTCCTGCACGTCGCACGGCTGATGCCGGAGTTGCGCGCGGCGACGAACGAGGATCTGCGGCGGCGCGACCTGGACCGTGAGAAGGTGATGGCGACGGTGGTGCGGCTGATGTGTCGGGCGTATTTCCGCGCGGGCAGCGAGCGCTATGCGGTGGACAACCGCACGTTCGGCATCTGCACGCTGTCGAAGCGGCACGTGCGCGTGGAGGGCAACAACCTGGTGTTCAGGTACGTGGGCAAGCAGCGGAAGGATCAGCGGCAGGTGGTGGCCGACACTCCGCTGGTCGAGATCATCGAGGAGTTGATGGAGCAGCCGGGCCGGCGTCTGTTCCGCTATCGCTCACCGCGCGACCGCCGGAAGTTTCACCCCGTGACGGCCGGAGGCGTGAACCGCTACCTGCGTGAGATCGTGGGGGAGCGATGCACGTCGAAGGACCTGCGAACGTTTGGCGGGACCGTGCGCGCCGCGACGATCCTGGCGGATATCGGTCCGGCAAAGACGAAGACGGAGGCCAGGCGCAACGTGCTCCTGGTCTGCAAGCTGGTGGCTGCCGAGCTGGGCAACACGCCCGCGATCGCGCGAAAGGCCTACATCCATCCCGCTGTACTCGAGGAGTATGAGCAGTCCGGCCGCACCGTCGCCACGCCCCGGCGGCGGTCGAAGCCGGCAGTGGAGGCCACCGAGCCGGTCGGCTGGTATCCGGAGGAGCTGGCCCTCATCGAGTTTTTGCAACGGCTGTAACGCGCATCACGCCCCACCGTCGCCGGGGTGCTCATCCCACACATCGCTGGCCGTGATTTCCTTCACGACCGGCATCTGGCGCGCGGCCAGCGTCGCCTCCTTCCGGAGATCGCGGAACCCCCACTCGTTCACGTCGATGTTGTAGGAGAATCGTGATATGAGTGTGCCCTGGCAGACGGCCTCATCGCCGACGTCGTCCATCGCCGCCTCCGCTGCGTCATGTAGCGTACGACGTACCCACTGCGGAATGCGTGGGCGGTGTCCCGGATAGACGAAGTCGTAGAGGTGCACCTGCGCGAGCAGCAGCCGCCAGTGCTGGTCGACGCGGCGAAGGAGCCGCACCCAGTCGATTTCGTCACCGCGGCACAGGATGAGGTGCAGGATGTCCGACACATCGGAGCGGTGCCGCTCGGAGACGAACAGCCGGTGCCAGAGCAGGTCCTCGGGCGGTGCAACGCGCACCTGCGTGCCTGCGAGGATGCCCGCGCGCGAGTGCTCGAACCATTCGTTGTCTATGAGCGAAAGGCCGTTGCCGGTGCCGAAGATGAGATCGATCTGGAACTCGCCCCACATCGCCTTGGCGATCCAGTGGGCCTGTTCGAGGTGCGTCGCGAACCCCGCCCGCTTCAGAGCGCGTGCGGCGTCTACCACCACTTCGGGCTGAACGAACAGGTCGAGGTCCTTCGTCTGCCGGTAGATGCCGGTGTACTCATAGAGCGCATAGAGACCACTGACGACGTAGGACACGCCGGCCGTATTCAGCGTGTCCAGCGCGCGACGGTACACTTCGCGCTCGGTCTCAGGTATCCAGAACTCGCCGTGCGTGAGCGATTTCCGCTCTTCCCCCGAGAGGTTGACCATCTCGGGTGTCGTGGTATTGCCGGGTCGCGTTTTCTTCATCCGCCTCCACACGCGCGGGCCTCGAAAGGTGGCCGCTTCGGGGCGCGCGGGGCGCAAGGTTCGCGCCGCTACCCTGCCGACGCGACAGGGGTTAGCTTCGTGCCCATGTTCGAGGACTGGAAGCAGGCATGGCGCCAGGCGGTCGAGAATTTCCACCGCGAGGCGGGCACCGGAGCAGCCGGAGCAGCGCCGCGCATCCGCGCGATGGAACGCGAGGTCACATCCGCAAGCGGCGCACTCGGCAATCTCGACGATGAGATTCGCCGCACCAGACGGGACCTGGCGAAGGAGCGCGAGGCGGAGCAGGTGTGCCGCCGTCGCGAAGTGCTCGCGGGCGATGTCGGTGACGACGAAACCGTCCGCATCGCGGCCGAGTTTGCGCAGCGGCATGCCGAGCGCGCCGCCGTGCTCGAGCGCAAGATCCATGTGCTGGAGGATGAGCGCACACTGTTGTCGCGCGATGTTGCCGCAATGCGCGACAAGCTCGCCGAGATATCACCTGCCGGCAGTGCGCGCGGTGTCTCCGACGGTGCCGCGTCCGGCACCGGGACCGCGCGATCATCGGACGACGATCGCAGCAGCGGTGAATTTTACCGCATGGAACGCGAGGTCCGCGAGCGCGCTGCCGAACAGCGTCTGGAAGAATTGAAGCGGCGGATGCAGCAGTAGATCAGATCCCCGCCAGCGCCTCCGCAGCCGTCATGCGTGCGCGCAGGATGCCCGCGACGTTGTAGAGTTGCCGGCTCGTGTCCAGTGGATCCCCCGGTGAGACCGTCACCCCGCTCGTAAACGTGCCCGCCACGGGCGGTGCCACGGCGACGGCGATCACGATCCGGACTTCCGCACCCGGCTCGAGCGTGATCGGCCCCGCAGTTACGGACATCCGGATATCACCGATGGCGGGTGGCAGGTGACCGATCTTCGTATGCGCATGGGCGGGCGCGAATACCGACGACCCCGAGAGCATGCCGAACCCTGCGTGCTCGCCCGACCTGCCGGCGTTCCAGTCGAAGCCCGAGCTCCACGAGTTCAGCATCACGTTCGTGCCCGCCGGCGCTTCCAGCACCCGGAGTCCGACCAGGCCGGGCGCGTCCGCGTCGGCTCCGACGAAAGCCGTGGCGAAGTCGGCATCGTAGGCGAACACCATGTCCATGTCGGCGTCATAGCTGAGCCAGTCGTCGGCAGCCGCGCCGATATCGGCGTCCAGCGCAAACCCGATCCACGCGTTCGTGTAGGTGACCGCCGCATCCGGTATGTGCGGCGCGAAGAGATGGACGAGCGGATCATCGCTCACGTTGCGATATGTCAGCCGCAGAACCAGCACGCCTTCGATGTCATCGCGACCGATTATTTCCTGCCCGATCAGGATCCCGCGCAGCGACGTCGGACTGCTCAGCCCCGCCGGCTGCGGCAGCACCCAGGCCTCCTGTTCGAGCCGGAACCCGCCGCCGCTCACCGTGACGCGCGGCGCAGGACGCCCCACGAGGAGCGCCTGGTCGTACATGCCCATGCCGGCTGAATCGCCATCGAACTCTGCGCCGAACAGCGGGATCCCGGCCGATGCGTAGCTGTTCTGCGTCGCGGCAGGCCAGAAGATGCCCGAGCCGCTGCCGCCCCAGTGGAACAGTGAACCCACCGCGCTCGTGGCGAACCTCAGATTGGCCGCATCCCGGTGCCGGCGCGCGGCCTGGAAGCACGTCCCACCCGCCGTCAGGCACCGGACGCCCAGCGGCAGCGTCACTTCACCCACCTCGTCGGTCCGCTCCACTTCGAGGATGAACGCGTACTCGTATGTGAAGCCCGCGCTGTCGAGGCGCAGCACCACGGACCGGTCACCACGCCGGAGCGCCACCGTATCGGGCGTGGTCTGACCGGTGTTGCGGTCGTCCACTATGATCTGCGCCCCGTTCGGGCTCGACGCCAGGTAGACGCGTGCGTCCGTCACCGATGGGTCGGCCGGTCCGTCGCCTTCGCGACAGCCCGCAATCGTCAATACCGCACAGAGTACCACCAGACTGCTTCGCATTCTCAATCCCGCACCGTCGAGTCCACCACCAGACTGCTTCGCATTCAATCCCGCACTGCCCAGTCCACCACCAGACTGCTTCGCATTCAATCCCGCACTGCCCAGTCCACCACGATGCGCGCGCGACGCGCGGCATCGAGTGCCACTTCCAGCTCGGTGACCACCTGCCGGGCGCGACGCGATCGCTCCGACTGCGTCAAGCCGTCCCGCTCCATTTCTGCGACCGTCTCGATCACGTGCGACGCGTGACGTACGACCTCCCACAGCTGCTGGCGGTCGTAGTTGTCATCACAGTCGTGCATCCGCGCGTCGGCGGTACGATCGATTTCCTGCGCGATCATCCTGAGCTGGTCCTTTGCAAGCATGTCCCCTCCTGCCGTCGTCGTTCTTGCACGAGAGCGGCTCATCCGGTTGCCGGATGCGCCGCTCCGTGGGCTCAACACTTCACATCAGTCCACCGATCTGCGTGCCGGATCTGCCACCGGCGCACTACTTACCGTATGCCTCCCGTCAGCCGCTTGACCCAGGGACTCACCATCACGGCCAGCACGCCCGCGACGCCGGTAAACAGCGCGACATTGCGGAACAGCGCTGCGGGCGGCAGGGCCTCGAGCATGCCCGCCACGAGACCGGCGAACAGGTTGCCGAGTGCCGCGGCAATGAACCATACGCCCATCATCTGACCCAGACGTCCCGGAGGTG